>DASPOZ010000023.1:0-10419 GCA_035625755.1 Candidatus Sulfotelmatobacter sp. | reverse complement strand
GATGGACCGCGATGATATCGAAGCCGCCTGGCGGCAGACGGAGGACGTGTTGCAAGAGCTTCTCGGGCCGGTGCACCCCAGGGCTCAATAAACCAGGGAGCGGAATCGCCGGCCCTTCCGCCTTTCTTCTTTGGCACAGGGTGGTTCTCCATGGGAGAGCTCCGGTGACGTTGGGGGCGTGTTTCGCGGAGGACAGGATTGCGGCGTGGCTCTCCAGGTCGGGGTATCCTTGATCTTGGTGAGTTAGCACGGGGCCTCGGTCGGGCTCGCTGGGCCGAACCGAGGACATGCTTTTATGCTCACTTGCGTCGCTCGCAGAGTGGGCAGGGGCCACGCTTGGTGTGGGAGGTTCAGCGGTTCATGGATAGCTTCTTGCTCCTGATGTGGATCGTCAGTCTTTGCCTGGGCGTATCCTTCCTCAAGGCACGCCTCACGGGCTGGAGGCGGCTGGCTGCCGAATACCGGGCGGCCGAGCCGTTCCAGGGTTCCCGATGGCCCCTGGACTTCCTGGGCATGGGCGCGCGGATACCCGGGTACGGCCGTAGAGTCATCATGGGAGCCAATACCCAGGGGCTCTGGCTGAGCGTCGGGCTCTTCTTCCGCGTCGGCCACCCGCCCCTGTTCATCCCTTGGCGCGGCCTCTCTTTGGTGCGCGCAGAGCAGGTGCGCCGGTTTACTGCCGTCCAGCTGCGGGCGCGGCGGGTCCCCGAGGTGCCCTTCGTGCTCTGGCTCGCGCCGCCACAACGGCGGTGGTTGGCCGCCGCCGCGGGGAGCGCCTGGCC
Source organism: Candidatus Sulfotelmatobacter sp. (assembly GCA_035625755.1). Lineage (GTDB taxonomy): Bacteria > Methylomirabilota > Methylomirabilia > Methylomirabilales > DASPOZ01 > DASPOZ01. Next base: position 9,637 of record DASPOZ010000023.1, on the reverse strand, counting down.
GGGCCCCAGCTTGCTGGACGAGGGTGACGGGCCCGGCTAGGCTGCGGCGACCCCGGCCTCCTCTTTTGAGCCGCGCCCCCCGCACACGAATGTCGCCCGCCCTCTCCCGTCCGGCCCCCATCGGGATCGCCGTTGCATGCGCCCTCTTGGGGCCGGCCCCACAAGGCAGAAGAGGGTACCCTGCCGGTGGAGCCGACCGTCTTCGGCGTTGACAGCATCCGGGGCGGGCCGTAGAATCGGTTGTCGATATCGGGAATCGATAAAGATAGCTGCATGCTGCGCGATCTGTTCCTCGGGTTCATCCGGGTCCACATCCTGTTTCATGCGGCCGAGGCCCCGGTGTACGGGACGGCCCTCATGGCGGAGCTGGGCCGGCACGGCTACCGCGTTGGCCCCGGGACGCTCTACCCCATCCTCCACAGTCTGGAGCAGGACGGGCTCCTGCGTCGGGAGGCGCGCGTGGTGAATGGGAGGGTGCGAAAGTACTACCGGGCCACCCCGGCCGGACAGCGGCACCTCGGCCGCGCCCAGGCGCAGTTGCGGGAACTGGCGGGGGAGGTGCTCCCGCCGCCGGCGCCGCTGAAGCGTCGCGGCGCTGTGGGGCGGGGGCGATGACGGTGGGCGCGCGCGAGGGCGGACGGCCCGGCCCCGGCGCCACGGCGGGGGGCCTGGGGGACCTGGCCGCCTTCTTCCTGAGGTTGGGGGCGACGGCCTTCGGGGGGCCGGCGGCGCACATCGCCATGATGGACGATGAGGTCGTGCGCAAGCGCGGCTGGCTGGACCGGCAGCAATTCCTCGATCTCCTGGGGGCGGCCAACCTGATCCCGGGCCCCAGCTCGACGGAGCTGGCCATTTACATCGGGCGGGTCCGGGCGGGATGGCGCGGCCTGGTGGTGGCCGGGACCTGTTTCATCCTTCCGGCGACGGCGATCGTCCTGGCGCTGGCGGCCGCGTACGTTCGGTATGGGGGCCTCCCGCAGGTCACGTGGGTGCTCTACGGCGTCAAGCCGGTCATCATCGCCATCGTGATCCAGGCGCTGTGGGGCCTCGGGATGAAGGCGGTGAAGGGGCCGCTCACGGCGCTCGTGGGAGCGGGGGTCATCGGGCTTTCCCTACTGGGGGTGAACGTCGTCCTCCTGCTGTTCGCCGCGGGGCTCACGGCGATGGCGGTGGCGAACCTGCGGGAGGCCTGGGCCAGGCGGGCGGGCGCGTTGGCGCTGGCGGGGCCGATCCTTTTCCGGGCGTCCCCCGCTTGCGCCGCCGTGGCCGCGGCCGGGGCCGCCGCCCCGGTCAGCCTGTGGTCCCTGACGGGCTTCTTTCTCAAGATCGGCTCCATCGTATTCGGCAGCGGCTACGTCCTGCTGGCCTTCCTGCGGGCGGACCTGGTGCAGCGGTGGGGGTGGCTCACCGACCGGCAGCTCATCGATGCCATCGCCGTCGGGCAGTTCACCCCGGGCCCCGTGTTTACCACGGCGACCTTCATCGGCTACGTCGTGGCCGGGATCCCGGGCGCGCTGCTGGCCACCATCGGCATCTTCCTCCCGTCCTTCGTGCTGGTGGCCGTCAGCTATCGGATCATCCCGCGGCTGCGGCGGTCTCGCTGGGCGGCGGGCTTTCTCGACGGGGTGAACGTCGCCGCGGTCGGCCTGATGGCGGCCGTCACCTGGCAACTGGCGTGGGCGGCATTGGTGGACGGCGTCACCGTCGCCGTGGGGCTGGTGGCGACCGTCCTGGTGTTCCGGCTGCGGCTGAACTCCGCGTGGCTCGTCCTGGGGGGCGGGATCGTGGGGCTCGCGGCGAAGGCCCTGGGTTGAGATCCCCGGCCGGCCTTCGGACCGTTCGGTTTCGTGGGCTCTCTGAGGGCCGCCCCGGGCAGGTTCTCACCTTCGGCAGCGCCATTCATGGAAATTTCCCCACAGGGAGCAGACGCATGGCACCTCTCAAGAAGAGAATGCGACTATCGCAATGGATAACCGCCGGCATCGGGCTGGGCCTCCTCGGCGTGACTTCCATGGCGGCGGAAGCGCCGGGCGCGCAGCCCGATGTGGCGCCCGCCCCACAGCCTCCCTACTACCTGCCCGGCGGCGCGGCGACGCGCATCGTCACGGTGACCGCCGACGGCCCCGCGGCCGCCGGGATCACCGTCCTGACGGAAGGCGTCGCGACGAAGGAGACGGGCCCCAAGGAGACCGTGGCGCACTTCGGGGAGGTCTATACGTTCTCGCCCTCCCTGATCGTCGTCCGTCGGGATGAACCCACGTCCATCAGCTTCTGGAACCTGCAGGACGATGACGACCACGATTTCATGCTCGCGGACCCGCAAGGCAATGTGCTGATGCACGTGAACCTGCCGACCCTGCGAGAGAGCGCGTTTGTGTTTACCTTCCACCGCGAAGGGTTATTCAGCTTCTATTGCACCTTACACCAGCCTGCGATGAGCGGGCAGATCCTGGTGCTGCCTCCCGCACGCGCCGCCGCGCCTCGCGCATCAGAGCCGCGGCCGCGGCAATGAGCGGGGCCCGCCAGCGGTTGGCCCGGAAACGGGACCGACCGAGGCGGTGGAGTCCGGGGCCGTCATGCCGTGTTTGCGGCAGGGGGCTGCCGGAGGGGGACCAAGGCTCGGCCGTGAGGCCCCGGCCTCATCTCGCGGCGATCATGGTCAGGTGCTCAACGATCGGGCCGAGCGCCAGCGCCGGCAGGAACGACAGCGCGCCGACAAGGAAGACCGTGCCGACCAGGAGGGCCACGAACAGGGGCGTATGCGTCGGCAGCGTCCCCATTCCGACTGGATGGATGTTCTTCCGGACCATCGAGCCCGCGATGGCGAGGGGTGGGATCGTCATCCAGAAGCGCCCGAAAAATAGCGCGAACCCGATGGCGATGTTGTAGAAGGTCGCATTGGCGTTCAAGCCTGCGAACGCGCTGCCATTGTGGCCGTAGGCTGAGGAAAAGGCGTATAGCACCTGGCTGAACCCGTGGGGGCCGGGGTTGGAGATTCCGGCCCGGCCGGCGGCGGCCATGAGCGCGATCGCCGTGCCGGCGAGGATGACGGCGGGCCCCAGGAGGAGGAAGAATGAGGCCATCTTCATCTCGAAAGGCTCGATCTTTTTGCCCAGGTACTCGGGCGTCCGGCCCACCATCAGGCCTGCGATGAAGATGGCCAACAGCACAAACATGAGCATGCCGTAGAGTCCAGATCCGACGCTTCCGAACATCACCTCGCCGAGCTGGATCAGCAACGTCGGAACCAACCCGCCCAGCGGCGTCAGCGAATCGGGTGCAGCGTTCATCGCCCCCCCCGAACCCCCAGTGGTCCCGGTGACGAAGATGGCCGTGGCGACGATGCCGAGCCGGGCCTCCTTGCCCTCCATGTTCCCCCCGGGCTGGAGCGCCCCGGGCTGCTGGTCAACCCCGCCCCACGTCAAGAGCGGGTTCCCGCCCTGTTCGGCGGCGAGCACGACGCCCACGAGGGCCAGGAAAATCACGACCATGGCGGCGAGGATCGCCCATCCCTGGCGTATGTCCTTCACCATCACGCCGAACGTACAGCAGAGCGAGGCCGGGATGAGGGTGATGGCCAGCAGCTCCAGGAGGTTTGAAAAGGGCGTGGGGTTCTCGAAAGGGTGCGCAGAATTCGCGTTGAAGAAACCGCCGCCATTGGTTCCGATGTGCTTGATGGCGATCTGGGAGGCGGCGGGCCCCACGGCCAGGACCTGCTCGGTCAGGGATGTTTTCTGGGTCTTGGGCTGCCCCTTCTCGTCCAGGACCGGCTTCCCACTGAGATCGGTGAGCGGGGCGTCGTAGCTGGTCGGTTGGACGAGCTGCACCTTCGGGTAGGGGCGGAACGTCTGGACGACCCCCTGGGAGACCAGGGCGAGGGCGAGGACCACCGAGAGCGGCAGGAGGATGTACAGGGTCCCGCGCGTGAGATCGACCCAGAAGTTGCCGATGGTCTCTGCCGAGCGGCGCGTCAGGCCCCGGATGAAGGCCATCAGCACCGCCATGCCACTGGCGGCCGAGGCGAAATTCTGCACCGCCAGGCCCAGCATCTGGGTCAGGTAGCTCATCGTGGCCTCGCCGCCGTATGCCTGCCAGTCCGCGTTGGCGGTGAAGCTGATGGCGGTGTTAAAGGCCAGATCGGTGCCGACGGCGCCGAAGCCCTGCGGGTTGAGCGGGAGCCAGGCCTGAAGCCGTTGAAGCGAGTAGAGCAGGAGCGCCCCAGTGGCGTTGAAGAGGAGCATGGCAACGGCGTAGGCCTTCCACTCCATCTCCTGGTCGGGATGCACGCCGGTGAGGCGGTAAATGAGCCGCTCCACAGGACCCAGGGCCCGATCCAGCGCCAGATGCTTCCCCTCGTACACGCGGGCCATGTAGGTGCCCAGCGGCTTCGCCAGGCCCAGCAGGGCGAGCAGGTACAGCCCCCCCTGGAGCAGGAAATTCGGGGTCAACGGGTCATCTCCATCACACGGCCTCCGGGGCGATTTGCGCCCGCAAGGTAAGCTAGCACCCGGGGGCGTTGAGAGGACGACAAAATACCCCCGCGGGCCATTAAGAAACTGCTAACAGACCGGTAGAAGCGGCGGCCGGCGATGAGGCAGGGTGACCGCGGGGGCTCAGAGCTTGTGAAAAAATCCAGATCCGCCGTTCTGTGCTCGGCTTCCGGACGGGGGCCGCCCCCGGCTTCCGTCCTCGCTACTGCGCAGCCCCGCCTTTCCTTTCGACGCCTTCCCCCGCAAGCGGGGGCCCCGGCGGATCCGATGGGGGCGGTGCTCGCGGCTGCGGGCGGGACCCGTGGGCGGCCCCCCGAGGGATTTTCTCACAAGCTCTCAGCTCAGCTTGTAGATCTCGCGGGCGGCGCGCTCGGTGATGTAGCCGTGGCGCAGGTCGGCGAGGACGCGGTCGCGGTCGCGGCGGTCGGGGGGGCCGTAGCCGCCGCCGCCGGCGTAGCGGATGGTGAGGCGGTCGCCGGGCTTCAGCGCGCTGCGGGCCTTGGGGTGGATGAACTGTCCGTCGTTCAGGACGAAGTGCACGGGGCCGCCGGGCAGGCCACCGAAGAGGCCCAAGGCGGGGTGGTGGCGGCGGTCCGAGATCAGGGACACGGCCAGCGGCTCGGTGGCCATCACCTCCAGCAGGATCTCCTGCCCCAGGCCGCCGCGCCACAACCCGGGGCCGCCCGAATCCGCCAGCAGCTCCTTCTTCCACACGATGAGCGGGGCGAGATTCTCCATGACCTCAATGGAGGCGCAGGTGCTGTTGGTGGGAAAGGGGGTGGTGGAGAGGCCGTCCCGGTCGGGCCGGGCGCCCATGCCGCCGTTGGCGAACAGGATGAACGAGAACTTCTGGCCGGAGGGCAGCCGGCCCGAGAAGAGGGCGCGGCAGGTGGGGGCGCTACCCGAGTCCGCGATCACGCGCTGCGGCAGGGCGGGGGCCAGGGCGCCGAACACGGCGCAACCCAGCAGGTGGCCGGTGATCTGCCGGGCGTTCACGGGCGCGGGGAAGCGGGGGTTCAGGAGACTCCCTTCGGGGGCGGTGATGGTGAAGGGGCGGAAGGACCCCTCGTTTTTCGGCGTGAGGGGATCCAGGGCGCACTTCAGCGGGTAGCAGGTGTAGGCGTAGGTGTAGTTCATCACGCAGTTGAGCCCGCGGTTGATCTGGGGGGAGGTGCCGGCGTAATCCACCGTCACCTCGTCGCCCCGGATGGTGATGGTGGCGCAGATCTTCAGCGGCGCGTCGTACCCGTCCGACTCCAGGGTGTAGGCGTACACGCCGTCCTTGGCCTCGCGGATCGCCTGCCGCATGGAGGCCTCAGCGCGGCCCTGGATGGCCTGGGCCAGGGCGCTCAGGTCGTGCATCCCCTGGTCCTGGAGGAACTCGTGGATGCGGCGGGCCGCCGTCTCGCCCGCGGCCATGAGGGCCTGCAGGTCGCCCCACACCTGGCCGGGCACGCGCACGTTGGCCTCGATGAACCGGTACACGTCCGGGTTCACCTCGCCCCGGCGCATCAGCCTGCAGGGCGGGATGCGGAGCCCTTCCTCGAACATCTCCTGGGCGTCGGCGGACCAGAGGGTGCCCCCGATGTCCGGCATGTGGCCGATCATGCCGGCGAAGGCCACCAGGCGGCCGCCGTGGAAGATGGGGGTGAACATGGTGACGTCGGGGAGGTGCCCGGTGGCCAGCCAGGGGTCGTTGGTGATCAGCACGTCCCCCGGCTCCAGGCCGGCGGGCGGGATGCGCTCCAGGATCCAACGGCACGTGCGGGGCAGCGTGCCCACGAAGGAGGGGATGCTCTGCGTGTTGTCCGCCAGGGAGTAGCCGTGCGCGTCCAGGATGCCGCAGGCGTAGTCGTTGGACTCGCGCAGGATGGTGGAGAACGACGTGCGTACCAGCGTGGCCGCCGCCTCGTCCGCGATGGCGATGAGCCTGGACCAGAGGATCTCCAGGGTGATCGGATCGAAGCGGTCAGCCATCGGAAACCTCAAAGGCGTACGACAGTTCGACTGTTCGGCTGTTCAAAGCGCCATGATTCGGGTAGGGGCGGGTCTTCAGGCCCGCCCGCGGGCTGACCTAAAGGTCAGCCCCTACGCACTCTTCCCCTTGGTAGAACAACCGAACAGTCGAAGGGCCGAACAGTCGAGCGTTGTCTCTGGAGCACCTCACTCGGGCAGCTCGATGACCAAGTTGTGGTGCGCGTCGATGGTGGCGCGGGCGCGGGGCGGGACGATGGCGGTGGATTCCCGCTCCTCCACGATGGCCGGCCCCGGGAAGGCGGCGCCGGGGCCGAGCTTGTAGCGATCGAACACGGGCGTCTCCGCGGGCCGCGCAGGGTCATCGAAGTACGCGGGGCGCTTCCCCTTCATCGCGCTGGCGGCGTCGCTGCCGCCGTCGGCGCCCATGGCCCAGTCGGCCGCGGGGCGCGGCCCCATGGCGCGGACGCGCCAGGTGAGCACCTCGGCGGGCACGTCGCCCACGGCGCGCCCGAAGACCTTCTCGTACTCCGCGTCGAAGGCGGCCTTCAGGCCCTTTGCGCCCGCCCGCACGGCCCCGGGCGTCACCGGCACGGGGATCTCGTAGCCCTGGCCCACGTAGCGCATCTCGGCGGCGCGGTGGAAGGCGACGGCGTCGCGCGGCACGCCGGCGCCGGCCAGGATGCGCGCCGCCTCGTCCTCCAGCCGCGCCAGCACGGCCGCGGCCGCGTCCGCGTCGAATTCGCTGAGGCGGGCCACGTGGCTCATCACCAGGTCCACGGTGGGGGGCACCACCAGGAAGCCGAGGGCCGATGCCGCCCCGGCGGCCGGCGGGCAGAGGATGCGGCGCATCTTGAGGCGCCGGGCCAGGTCCCACGCGTGCACGGGGCCGGCGCCGCCGAAGGCCAGGAAGGTGTACTGCCGCGGGTCGCGCCCGCGCTCGGCCATGTACACGCGCGCCGCCGCTGCCATGTTCTCGTTCACCAGTTCGAAGACGCCGCGCGCGGCCTGCATGGGTGGCACGCCGAGGGGCGCGGCCACCCGATCCCCCACGGCGCGCGCGGCCCGGTCCCGGTCCAGTGCCATGCGGCCGCCCAGGAAGTAGCCGGGATCCAGGTAGCCCAGCAGCAGGTCCGCGTCCGTCACCGTGGGCGCCTCGCCGCCCCGTCCGTAGCAGGCCGGGCCCGGGTCCGCCCCGGCGCTGTGCGGTCCCACCTTCAGGAGCCCCAGGCGGTCCGCCCTGGCGATGCTGCCGCCGCCGGCCCCGATCTCGATCATCTCGATCACCGGCACCTTCAGGACCAGGCCGCTGCCCTTCATGAAGCGGTGCACGCGCGCCGCCTCGAATGCGGTGGCGCGATAGGGCTCGCCGCCGTCCACCAGGCAGAGCTTGGCGGTGGTGCCGCCCATGTCGAAGGCCAGCAGGCGATCGATGCCGGCGCGCCGGCCCAGGAACGAGGCGGCCATGGCGCCGCCCGCCGGGCCAGACTCGATCATGTGCACCGGCATCGCCTGCGCGTAAGCCACGGTGTTGATGCCGCCGCCGGAGAGCATGATGGAGAGCGAGCCACCCAGGCCCTGTGACCGCAGGCCCTGCTCCAGGCGGCCCAGGTAGCGGGCCAGGATGGGCTGCACGTAGGCGTTGGCCACGGTGGTGGAGGTGCGGTCGTACTCGCGGATCTCGGGGCACACCTCGGTGGAGAGGGAGATGTGGGTCTTGGGGGCGCGGTCCACCAACCACTTGCGGATGGCCTGCTCGTGGGCCGGGTTGCGGAAGGCGTGCATCAGCGAAACGGCCACCACCTCCACGCCCTCGCGCTCGAAGGCCTGGAGGATGGCGTCCAGGCCGGACGGGTCCAGCGGGCGCAACACGCGCCCGTCGGGGCCCAGCCGCTCGTCCACCTCCAGACGCAGGTAGCGCGGCACCAGGGGATCCGGGCGCTCGATGAACAGGTCGTACATGTCGTACCGGATCTCGCGCCCCGTCTCCAGCGCGTCGCGGAACCCGCGCGTGGCGATGAGCCCGGTGCGCGCCCCCTTGCGCTCGATGATGGTGTTGGCCACCAGCGTGGTGCCGTGCACGGCGTGCACCACCTGCCCCAGGGGCATGCCGTGCTGCCGGCAGAGGGCGGCCGTGCCCTCCAACGCGCCCAGGCTCGGATCCGCCGGGGTGGTGAGGTGCTTGCCCACCCCCAGGAATCGGCGCCCCGGGTCCATGAGGACGAAGTCGGTGAACGTGCCGCCCACGTCGATGCCGAGCCGCATGGAAACCCTCGAAGTCTTGGAAGAACGGCGGGGAACTCTATCGGACCGTTGTGCGAGGTGTCAAGCCGGGAGGGACGAGCCGGCGCGCGTCGGTACGAGCACGGGAACCAGGTAGCCGGCCTTGATCACGGCGTACTTGGAGAGGAAGTTGCCCACCAGCAGCAGGATGCCTGCCAGGGCAAGCGGCGCGCCGCCGAGCCCGCGGGCCAGGTGCAGTGCCAGGAGCAGGCCGGGCGCCAGCAATCCCAGGATCAGGCCGCCCCAGAGAAAGTGGGGCGCCCAGGCGCCTCGCATGATCAGGCCCGCGGAGAGGCGGGCCGTCCCCTGCCGGTGATAGGCGGATGCGACGTGCGCCAGGGAGAAGGCCGAGGTGGCGAGCACCGAGGCCACGGCGACTGCAGCCGGGGCCCGGGATGATGCCGGCGAACCCAGCAGGTAGGCCATGCCGGCGGCGCTGGCGAAGGCGGAGCCCAGGTATTGCAACGGGATCAGGGAGGTGTTCCAGAAAGGGATGGTGGGAAGCACCGCAAGCACCAGCCCGGGATAGACGATGATGAACAAGGCCGAGGCGGCCGCCCCCCACGCGAGGGCCCGTTCCAGGCCGCTGCCGGGCGCCCACGGCAACCATTCCAGGGGCCGCGTCCCGCCCAGGCTCAGATGGGGTATCAGCAGGAGCACGCCGAGGGCGATGAAAACGAAGTCGGCGATGGCGCCCCGGCTGATCCAGGAGGACATGGGGTTTCGGAGGGCCCCCAGGATCCGGAACGGCCTGCCCAGCGAGGCGAGGAGGACGATCCCGCCGAGCCCCACCAAGATGATCCCCAGCACGTCGGCCAGGGGCAGGCCGTAGACTTGCCCGATGTCGATCCCGAAGAGCAGGCGGTTCAGGAACAGCGCGCTGCCCAGCC
>DASPOZ010000022.1:0-3279 GCA_035625755.1 Candidatus Sulfotelmatobacter sp. | reverse complement strand
GCGGCGACCGTCAAGATGGACCCCACGGGGCAGGTGCGCGCCTATTGCAGCGCCGCCTCGCAGGGGCAGGGGCACGCCACCACCCTGGCCCAGATCCTGGCCGACGAGCTGGGCGTGAGCCTGGCGGACACCACCGTGATGCCCACGGACACCGATAGCTGCCCCTACGGCAGCGGCACCTTCGCCAGCCGCACCATCGTCGTCAACGGCGGGGCCATGATCCTGGCCGCGCGGAAACTGAAGCAGATGGTGTTGCGTGTTGCGGCCCACAGGTTGGAGGCCGCCGTCGAGGATTTGTTGCTGGAGGGCGGCGTGATCTCCGTGCGGGGCACGCCGTCGCGACGGATCACGGTGAAGGAGGTGGCGGCCGCGGCCCACTTCCCCGCCGCCGGCGCGCCCCTCCCGCCGGAGATCGAGCCGGGCCTGGAGGCCACGCACCACTACGATCCGCCCCCGGCCACGTTCGCCAACGGCGCCCACCTGGCCGTGGTGGACGTGGACATCGAGACCGGGCACGTGGAGCTGGTGCGCTACCTGGTGGTGGAGGATTGCGGGCGGATGGTGAACCCGATGGTGGTGGAGGGGCAGGTGCACGGCGCCGTGGCCCAGGGGATCGGCAACGCCCTCTGCGAGGACCTGGCCTACGACGCCCAGGCCCAGCCCCTCGCGACGACCTTCATGGACTACCTGCTGCCCAGCGCCACCACGCTCCCCGCCATGGAGGTCACGCACATCGAGACGCTGCCCCCCGTGACGCTGGGCGGCTTCAAGGGCATGGCCGAGGGCGGCACCATCGGCGCCACCGCCGCCCTGGCCAACGCCGTGGCAGACGCCCTGGCCCCGCTGGGCATCAAGGTCACCGAACTCCCCCTCTCGCCGGAAAGGATCGCCACGCTGGCCGCGGCGGCCAGGGGGGGCCGCTGAGCGATGCGCCGGCGGCGATCGTTCAAGGGGATGTTGGCCCTCGCCATCGGCGCGGCCGCCGCCATCGCGCCGGCGCCCGCCCGGGCGGCGACGAAGCTCACCTCCGCCTACACGGCCATCTCGGGCGTCTTCGGCGGCCAGTGGGCGGCGCAGGAGGCGGGGATCTTCGCCCGCTACGGGATCGACTCGTCCCTCGTCTACATCGCCAGCGCCACCAAGACGGCCCAGGCCATGCTGGCCGGGGAGGTCCCCATCGCGGTGATGGGCGGCGAGGCGGTGGTGAGCGCGGCGCTGGGCGGGGCGAACCTCGTGTTCGTCGCGGGCGTGCTGAATCGATCCCTCTACTTCATCGTCGTGAGGCAGGATATCCGGGATCCCCAGGACCTGAGGGGCAAGGCCATCGGCGTGACCCGTTACGGGGCCACCAGCGACTTTTCCGCCCGCCTCGCCCTGCGCCACTGGCGCCTGGAGCCGAACAAGGATGTGGCCCTCCTGCAGCTCGGCGGGGTCCCCGAGATCCTGGCCGCCATGAAGAGCGGCGCCGTCCAGGGCGGGGCGATGACTCCGCCCACGAACGTGCGCGCCCGCCATCAAGGCTACCGCGAATTGGTGAACGTGGGCGAGCTCGGATTCTTCCCGCACGTCGCCCTGGTGACCACACGCCCTTTTCTCCGCGAGCATCCGGACGTGGTGCGGGCCTACCTGAAGGCCTACACCGAGGGCGTGCGCCGCTACAAGACCGACAAAGCCTTCGGCATCGAAATCCTGAGAAAGTACACCAAGGTTACAGACCCAGAGCTCCTCGAAGAAAGCTACGCCCTCGCCGCGCCGCCCCTGGAGGACTCCCTGTATCTGGAACCGAAGGGGATTCAGGCCGTCCTGGAATTCTCCGACCACCCCGGCGCCAAGGCAGCGAAGCCCGAAGACTTCATGGACCTCCGGCTGGTCCACGATCTGGAGCGTTCCGGTTTCCTCGGGTCGCCGCGCTAGTGCACTGTCTCGCAAAGATCTTTTTGCCCTTTTCATCCCTCTCCCACAATGGGAGAGGGTGCGGGTGAGGGTGCCTTGCTACGGGAACCCGCCATGCTCAGGCCCCCTCACCCCCGCCCTCTCCCCCTAGGGGGGCGAGGGGCTCCCAAAGGCATTGGAACGCCTCAGGGTATTCCGGAAACACAACGCTAGCCGGAGGCCTCGCGTGAGAGGGACGCGGTGAAGAAGCCCGGCGAGTTTGCGGTGGTGAACCACTCCGTCCCGCGCGAGGATGGCGTGGCCAAGGTCACCGGGCGGGCGATCTACACGTGCGACGTCGTCCTGGAGGGGATGGCCTGGGCCAAGGTCCTCCGCAGCCCGTTGGCGCACGCCCGCATCGCGTCCATCGACGTCTCGGCGGCCCGGCGGCGGCCCGGGGTGATCGACGTGCTGACGGGCGGCGACCTGCAGGGCCTCGACCCCTACTACGGCCACGCCGTGAAGGACCACCCCCTGCTGGCCATCGGCAAGGTGCGCTTCCGCGGCGAACCCGTGGCCGTGGCGATCGCCGAGGACGAGGCCAGCGCCCAGGAGGCTACGGAACACATCGCGGTCGAGTACGAGGAACTGCCCGCGGTGCTGAACTGCGACGCCGCCCTGGCCGAGGGCGCGCCGCTGGTGCACGAACGGGACTACGCCGAGGGGGCCTTCCGCGGCTTCGACGACCGGCGCAGGGGATCCGGCAACATCTGCCAGGCCGTGCACGTCGCCTGGGGCGACGTGCAGCGGGCGTTCGCCGCGGCCTCCCGCATCGTGGAGGGGGAGTTCTACTTCCCCATGGCGTACGCCTACGCCATGGAGCCCTACGTGGCCATCGCCGACTACGCCAGCAAGGGCCTGACGGTGTACTCCTCGGCGCAGCACCCGTTCATGGTGCGGCACGACCTGGCCGGGGTCTTCGGCCTGCCGCTGAACCGGGTCAGGATGATTGTGCCGTTCGTGGGCGGGGGCTACGGCAGCAAGTCCTACACCAAGATCGAGCCGCTGGCGGCCGCGTGCTCGTGGAAGGTCCGCCGGCCCGTGAAGCTGCAGCTCAGCGTGGAGGAGGCCATCCTGACCACGCGCGGCGACGATGCCCGCGTCCGCATCCGCACCGCCGTGGACGCCCGGGGCCGGCTGCTGGCCCGCCAGGCCACGATCCACCTGGATACCGGCGCCTACGCGGAGAACAGCCCGCTGGTGTGCCGGAAGGCCGCCAACCGGGTCATCGGGCCGTACCGGATACCCAACGTCGAGGTCGAGTGCTACGCCGTGTATACGAACACGGTGCCGGCCAGTTCCTTCCGCGGCTTCGGGGCGGCCCAGGTGAATTTCCCGGCGGAATCG
>DASPOZ010000021.1:0-2116 GCA_035625755.1 Candidatus Sulfotelmatobacter sp. | reverse complement strand
CGGGACCCCCTGATGTTCTCCCCATCTTCGACGTGCCGGCAATAGGCTGCCGACAAACCCTCTTCTCCGCAGGCTGCTCAAAAAGGCCCAGGTGCAAGGCGGCGCGCGATGCGCCGACTGAGGCGTACGCCGGGTACGCCGCAGGGAGTGCGCGAGCGCGCCAACGCCGCAGATGGGCCTTTTTCAGCAGCCTGCCAGGCCGGGCCCGGCGGCGGCCCGCGCCGGGGCCCTCCCCGCCCAACGCTCCAGCTCCCGCGCCATGCCCCGCCCCACCGCCTCGATCAGATAGGGGCGGAGGCTCGCCGGGGAGATGATCCGGTCCAGCGAGCCCACCTTCAGCGCCCGCTGGACGCTGTGGATCCCATCGAACTCGTCGGCCACCTCCCCCAGCTTCTCAGACCGCACCGCCCCCATCAGCTCGGCCAGGCGGGCCCGCAGCTCCTGCCGCTCCCCGTCCCCCGCCGAGGCGATGGCCCTCTCCAGGGGCTGGATGCGTGGATCGTTCCGTGTCCGCGCGTCCACCTCGCGGGCGAAAACCACCGCCGCCGCCGGCGCCCCGCCGATGACCGAGGCGTAGGTCCCCTCCACCGCCGCCGCCTCCAGGTTGGCGTTCAGGGCCTTGGAGAAGACCACGAAGGCGCCGCCGTGGTAGCGCGAGATGACGCAGAAGACGATGGGCCCCTCGAAGTTCACCACCGCCCGCCCGATCTCGGCGCCGTATTCCAGCTGGAGCTTCCGCATGGACTCCGGCGAGCCGTCGAACCCGGACAGGTTGGCGAGGATGACCAGCGGCCGGTTGCCGCAGGCGGCGTTGATGGCCCGGGCGATCTTCTTCGACGACTGGGGGAAGAGCGTCCCCGCGGTCCAGGCATCGGGGCCGTCGGTGGGCACGAAGCCGACGCGGGCCAGCGGCCGGGATTCGATGCCGAGGAGGCAGACGGGCACCCCGCCCAGGTGGGCATCCCAGACGACCGCGATCTCCGCGTCCCGCCAGCCGGTCCAGCGCTCCAGGGGGGCGTGGTCCTGGTCGATGACCGCCGCCATCACGCTCCGCACGTCGAACGGCCGCTTCCGGCCCGGGTTCTTCTCCTGCGAGAAGATCTCCCCCACCCGGGCGAAGCCCTCGGGGTCGCCCCGCGCGTGGAGCGCGGCGGAGACGTCCCGGTCGAACGGATCGTCGGTCACGGCCCGCCGCGGGAACCGCTCCCCCGGAACCACGTAGCCGTGGTCGTAGTGCCGCAGCAGGATCCGGCAGGCCTCGCCGATGTCCCGGGCCCAGTACTGCGCCTGGCCGTTCGGGCCCATCACCCGTTCGTAGCCTCCGATCCCGAAGTTGTCCTCGGCCGAGACGCTCCCGGAGTAATCCAGGGCCGTCTTGCCCGTGAGGACCATGGCGCCGTCCTGGGCCATCACGAGGATGCCGCGGGTGTGCATCAACATGGTGGCCTCGGCGTTCCAGTAGGACTGGCCCCCCACGTTGATCCCGCACACGACGATGTTGACTTCGCCCCCGCGCTGCGTGAATTCGATGAGGCGCCGCAGGACCCGCGAGATCCAGTCCATGTTCTCCGTGCCGCTCTCCATGGAGATCTTCGCGCCCGCCGAGACCGCGAACCATTCCAGCGGCACGCCCATCTCCTCGGCCAGGTCCAGGGCCGCAACGATCCTCCGGCACTCGGGCTCGGCCGTGGAGCCCACCTCGCGGCTCGGATCGCCCAGCAGGATGACGCGCCGCATCCCCTCGGGGACCTTGGGGGTGCAGTTCGTGATGAGCCCCACCACGACGTTGGCGCGGTTCTGCCCGTAGGGCCGGTGCACCGGGGCCAGGCGCCCGCCGGCATCCAGGTCGAGCTCCTGGAACTCGCCGGGCGGCAGGTCCGCCCGGGTCCCCGCCTTCGGCGGCGTGAGCATCCGGACGATCTCGTAGGGATAGGTCATGCCCCGCCGCCGCATCTGCACCACCTTCTGCTCGTACTCGGTGAGCGAGCGGACGGGCTGATCGCTGGTGGGGACGATGCGGCGCACGAAGCCGGCGCGGCCGAGGTTCGAGATGGAGAAGGCCGCTTCGCGCAGCTCGCCCGTGGCCGGGTCCGGCATGCGCGCCCGAATGGTGACC
>DASPOZ010000020.1:0-9106 GCA_035625755.1 Candidatus Sulfotelmatobacter sp. | reverse complement strand
CGGGACCCCGGCGGCGCGCGCGGCGGCCCGCAGGCCCCGGTCATGACTGGCCAGGGGCAGTTCCTCCCGCATGGCCAGGTGCAGGTAGGCCGCATCGTATGCAGAGAGCCGGTGCTGCCGTCCCAGCGCCAAGAGGGCGTGCACGTCCTGCAGGCCCGGGGGGCCATCGACCACAATGGGAAGTCCCCCCACGAGGTCGAGAAACCGGATGGTATCCGCCCCGCTCAGCCGCCGACGCCGTTCGGCGATCAGGAGCACGTTGGCGATCTCCAGGGGCCAGAGCGATGGAACGACCGCCGTCCCCTTCGCGAGGGCCCTCAGGACCGCGTCGGTATAGGCATCCGCCTCGCCCTCGAAGCACCAAGCCATCGCCACCGAACAGTCCAGCACGAACCGCGTCACCGCCGCCCCTCCTCGATCATGGCCCGGAGGGACATCCTCCCCAGGCGACGCCCTTTGCGGAACGCCAGGAGCGCCCGGATGGCGTCCTCCACGGCCCGGGTCTTCCCCCGGTCCGCCGGGATGAGGACAGCCACCGGAACGCCGTGTTTCGTGATCGTAATGCGGCGGCCCTTCCCCACCTGCTCCAGCAGCTTGGGCAGCTTCGTCTTGGCCTCGTAGACGCCAACCCGGGTCATCGCCCCTCCCTCCATTTCAGACCAGACCTAGACTAGACTATATCCTTTAGCCGCCACGGTCAAGCATGGGCCGCCCGCCACGCCCCCGGCGGGACCGCGGGACCATCGGCAGGCCGCGGCTAGCGGAGGCGGAAGGCCGAGGATGCCATGTGAACCGCCCCCGGCCGGGGCGGGGATGGCGTTCGGGTGATCCTCGGAAACTACAAGTCCTTCCAGGGGATCAGCAGGCGCTCCAGGGCGGCCAGGCCCCAGGCGGAGGCGAGGCCCAAGAGCGAGAGGACCACGAGGCCGACCATCAGCTTGGTGGTCTGCATCAGGTCGCCGGCGGAATTGATCATGGCGCCCAGGCCCCGTTTGGCATTGATGATCTCGGCGGCCACCAGGAGCAGCAGCGCCGTGCCGGCGCCCAGCTTGAAGCCGGCGAAGATCATGGGAAGGGCCCCGGGGATGATCACCTTGCGAATCACGCCGCGCCGCCCCGCCCCCAGGCTCACGGCGGCGCGCACCAGCACCGGGTCCACGTGGCGCACGCCGGTGTAGGTGTTGATGGCCATGGGGAAGAACACGCCCAGGGCGATGACGGCGATCTTGGACTTCTCCTCGATGCCC
This sequence comes from Candidatus Sulfotelmatobacter sp., assembly GCA_035625755.1. Classification (GTDB taxonomy): domain Bacteria; phylum Methylomirabilota; class Methylomirabilia; order Methylomirabilales; family DASPOZ01; genus DASPOZ01. Next base: position 7,859 of record DASPOZ010000020.1, on the reverse strand, counting down.
AGCCAGAGGATCAGGAGGGGCAGGAGCGCGATCTTGGGGATGGGGAAGAGGGCGTTGAGGATGGGCGTCCCCACCGCCTCGGCCGTCTGGAAGAACCCGAGGGCGATCCCGGCCGCGATGCCGGCCAGGGCCCCCAGGGCGAACCCGGCCAGGATGCGCACGAGGCTGGCGGCCAGGTGGCCGAAGATTTCGCCGCCGGCCACCATGCGCGCGCCCTCCGCCAGCACGGCCAGTGGCGGGGGCAGGAAGACCGTGCGGACGAGGCCCGAGCGGCCCAGCGCCTCCCACGCCAGCACCAAGCCGGCCACCGCGGCCACGCGCAGGAGGCGGCGGTCCCGCCGTTCCAGGAAGGCCATGCGGTTGGTGACGGGGATCACACCTCCGCCATGGCCTCGACCGCTTCCGCCCTGATCAGTCCCCATATCCGATCCACCAGGTCCAAGAAGGCGCGGTCCGCCTGGGCCGCCTCGCCCCGCGGGCGCGGCAGCGGCACCGGCAGCAGCGCCCGCAGGCGCCCGGGGCGCCGGCTGAACACCGCCACCCGGTCCGCCAGGAGCACGGCCTCCTGGATGCTGTGGGTGACGTAGAGGATGCTCTTCCGCGTCTTCTCCCAGAGGCGGAGCAGCTCCACCTGCATCAGCGCCCGCGCCTGCGCGTCCAGCGCGGAGAGGGGCTCGTCCATCAGCAGCAGGTGCGGGTCCACGGCCAGGGCGCGGGCGATGCCCACGCGCTGGCGCATGCCGCCCGAGAGCTGATGGGGGAACTTCGCCTCGAAGCCGGCCAGGCCCACCAGCTCGAGGAACTCGCGGGCCACCCGCCGCCTGCGCCCCGGCGGCATCCCCTGCTCCTCCAGGCCGAAGCACACGTTGTCCAGCACGGTGCGCCAGGGGAACAGGGCGAACTCCTGGAAGACCATGGCCGAGAGGGGCCGCCCGCCCTCGGCCGCGCCCTCGAAGTAGGCCCGGCCCGCCGAGGCGGGCAGGAGCCCGGCCACGATGTTCAGCAGCGTGGACTTGCCGCAGCCCGACGGCCCGACGATGGCCACCACCTCCTGCGGCTCCACCGCCAGGGAGATCCCGGCCAGGGCCTCTACCGGGCGCCCCTCCCGGTCCCGGTAGGTCTTGGACAGGTCCTCGATCACGAGCCGCATCGGGCTTCGCCCCGTTTGTCGTTTGTCGTCCGTCGTTCGTGGTTCATTCTGAACGCACTCACAACCACCCTCCTGGACGACGCCTTGACTCAACGACAAACGACGAACGACAAACCACAAACGCACAAAAGCGTCAGTGGCCGAGGACTTTGACGGCCTCGGCCTGGAAGGTCAGGTCCACGACGTCCTTGGCGTCCACCGACTTGTCGATCATCTTCTGCTCGGCGAACCACCGGATCTGCACCGGGATGTCCTGGGCCAGGAGCCTCCCGTCCCGGTCCTGGTACGGCAGGCCCACGGCCACCGCATCGCGGGGCTGCTCCGTGTACCTCGTCACCAGGATCAGCACGTCCTCGTAGGCCCTGCCGCGCACCGGCCTGCCGCCCTGGACGCGCAGCACCGCATCGTGGTAGGCGCGGCTGGCCCGCACGTAGGCCTTCATGAATTTGAGGCCCCGTTCCCGGTCCGCGCGGAAGGCCTCGGAGTAGAAGATGGCGGCGATCTGGTGCTTCATCTTGTCGCCGGCCCAGAACAGCACCTTACCGATCCCCCCGCCCTCCGCCGCGGCGGGAAACGGCTGGGGCAACATGGCGGCATCGATCCCGCCCCCCTGCATGGCCTCCAGCACGCCGGTCATGGTGCGCAGCGGCGAGATCTCGACATCCTTGAGGGACAAGCCCTCGGCCTCCAGGAGCTTGCCCACCTGATAGTGGAATGTGGAACCCACCTGGGTGATGCCGATCTTCTTGCCTTTTAGGTCCTTGAGGCTCCGGACCCCCTGGTCGTACAGCTCCTTGCGCACGATGAAGCCGTTGAGGGGGAACCCCGGCGCCTCCCGCCCTTTGTCCGCCACGATGGACATCCTCACGCCGCCGGCGAAGAGGTTGTAGAGCCCGGCCGTGAGGCCCGTGGCACCCACCTCCACCTCGCGGGCGGCCACCGCCACGGCGATGGGCTGGGCGGCCCCGAACCACTTGAACTCCACGTTCAGCCCCTCGTCCCTAAAGTAGCCGCGGTCCATGGCGATGAAGAGCGGCGCCGACGTAGAAAGCTTCAGGAGCCCCACGCGTATCGGTTTCTCCGCCCCCTCCGACGCCCGCCCCCACGCCGCCGCGGCCACCAGCAACGCCGCCCACACCGCACGTGCCTTCCTCACGGTGTCACCTCCGGTTTCCCTCGCACTGGAGGGCCCAAAAGCTCGCTCCGGCCAGGCCGCTCAAAAGGGCCCAGGTGCAAGGCGGCGCGCGATGGGCTGAGTGAGGCGTACTCCGGGTACGCCGCAGCGAGCGCCCGAGCGCGCCAACACCGCAGATGGGCCGTTTTCAGCGGCCTGCCACGGCGGATGCCACCAGCGTAGCCGCCAGCGCCAGATTGCGCACCCGGTGCATCCGCAGCGAGGGACGGGGCCACGCCGGGTCGAAGGGCGCCGCGTCGGCCGCAGCCCGGATCCCCTCCAGCTCGGCCAGCGCGCGGCGCGCGTCCGCCGGGACCCGGCGGACGAGGACCGGATCCATGACTTCTCCGATGCGGCGCTCCAGGGCCCTCGCCTCCCGAAGCGTCGGCCGACGGGCCCCGGGGACGCGCCCCGCCGGTGCCCGCGCGGCCGGCGCGCCCGGGGGCGCCGGGCCGGCGGCCGCAGCGAAGGCCACCCCTGCCCGCGCGGCCAGCCGCCCGAAGACCATGGCCTCCAAGATGCCCGTCCCGGACAGCCGGTCCGCCCCATGCAGGCCGCCCATGCCCTCCCCGGCGGCGTAGAGTCCGGGGAGCGATGTGGCGCCGTGCCCATCCACCCGGATGCCGCCCAGCATCTGGTGCGCCCCGGGCGCGATGCGGATCCGTTCCCGCAGCAGGTCGGCCCCGGCCCGCCGGAGCGCTGCGAGGGTGGCCGGCATCTCCGCCTGGTACGTCTCGCGGGGGATGGCCGTGCCGTCCCACTCCAGGAACCGCCCCTCCACGCCCCGCCCGGCCGCCGCCTCGGCGGCCATCCACTCGCACAGCGCCCGCAGCCTCGCCTTGCGCGCCGCGTGGGGCGGCAAACCGGCCGGTGCCTCGAAGGCGAAGGCCTCGCCCAGCCGGTTGAGCACGCGCCCGGCCAGTAGGATACCCGAGACCAGGTACGTGCCGCGGGATGGGGCCGCGGTCAGAGGATAGGACTGGACGAACTCCATGTCCCGCAAGGCGGCGCCGGCCCGCCACGCCAGCGCCACGCCGTCCCCGGCGATGTCCGGCGGGTTGGTGGTGAGGGAAAAAACGTTCCCCAGGCCGCCCGCCGCCAGGACCACGGCGCCGGCACCCACCGCGGTCACCTCGCCGGTGCGCCCGTGGGCCACGAGCGCCCCCGCCACCCGGCCGCCGTCGCGCAGCAGATCCAGCGCCACCACGCCCTCGCGCAGCTCCGCGCCGCGCGAGCGTGCCACATCGGCCAGGCGCCCCAGCAGCTTGCCGCCGAACCCCGCCTCGCACACCAGGCTACGCGGGCACGAGTGGCCGGGGAGCTGCACGCGCCGGGTTCGCCCGCCCTCCTCGCGGAAGCGCAGGCCGAGCGTGCGCAAGAGATCGTGTTCCTCCAAGATCCCTTCGACGAACGCCTTAACGACGGCGCGTTCGTTGCGGCCGGCCCCGCACGCCAGGAGGTCCTCCAGATAGCGAGCGGGGGAATCCGGCGGCTGGTCCGGGATGTTCATGAGGGAGTATTCGATGCGGCGATCCAGGAAGGCGCTGCACCCCGTGCGCCCGATGCGGCCCTTGTTCGCCAGCAGCACGCGCGAGCCCAGGCCGGCCGCCTCCGCGGCGGCCCGCAGCCCGGCGCACCCACCCCCGATCACCAGCAGATCCACCGTCGTCATGAGGGCCCACCGATCCCTTTTCGACCCGGAGGCCGGCCCTCCCGGGGGGTCGGTAGAGCGCGAACCCGAAGGCCCCCCCCTATGACAAAAACTCGGAGTGCCTCTGGGGAGCCAGAGAAGCGATAGCCGGTGAACTCATTGATCAGGCTCTACCCGGCTCAACTCTCAAGAACTCCTCATGTGCAGCACTAACCTGGATAATTCATGAACCTGCGGAACCGAATAGCCATGCGGGCCGTTAATCTCTGCGAAGACGCGAACTTACTCTCGCAGAGGAGGCGTGCGCGTGCCCGCACAGGCTGTGCAATCGATCCTGTTTCCAGATCTGTTCGGCAAGCCCCTCGTGGCGCAATTCGACACGCCCCAGTTGAGCTCAGATGGCGGGGCGATCCTGCTCAAGGTGGTGGACGAGCAGGTGAGGCTGACGGCCCGCCTGGCGGCCTGCCTCCCGGAGCGACGCCAGGTGGGGAAGGTGGAGCACGACCTCCCCGCGCTCATCCGCCAGCGCTGCTACGCCCTCGCCTGCGGCTACGCCGATGCCAACGATGCCGCCCGGCTGAAGGACGACCCGATCCACAAGCTCCTGGTGGGGCGCGATCCGGCCACCGCCCCGGCGCTGGCGTCCCAGCCCACCCTCTCGCGCTTCGAGAATGCCATCACGACGGGCGATCTCGTTCGGCTGACCACGACGCTGGCGGAGACGGTCCTCGCCCATCACCGGGCGCGGCTGGCCGGCGCGAAGGTCCGCCTCATCACCCTCGACCTGGACCCCACCGACGACCCGACCCACGGCCAGCAGCAGCTGGCGTTCTTCAACGGGCACTACGACACCTACTGCTACCTCCCCCTGCTGGGGTTCCTCACCTTCGACGACGAGGCCGAGCAGTACCTGGTCGCGGCCGTCCTCCGGCCGGGGAACGTCGCCGCGCCCCGGGGAGTCCAGGGCATCCTGGCGCGGCTCCTGCCCCGCCTCCGGGCGGCCTTCCCCCACGCCACGCTTCGGGTCCGGCTCGACGGGGGCTTCGCGACGCCGGCCCTCTTCGACTTCCTGGAGGCGCAGGGCGTGGAGTACCTCGTGGCTATGGCCAACAACACCCGGTTGGCCAAGCGCGTGCGGCGGCTGATGGGCAAGGCCCGGATGCGGTCCCAGGCCACCGGCGCGACGGCGACCCTCTTCGGCGAGACCCGCTACGCCGCCCGCAAGTGGTCCCACAAGCGCCGCGTGATCCTGAAGGCGGAGGTGGTGCGCCTGGCGGAGCGCACCCCGCGGAACAACCCCCGCTTCGTGGTCACCAACCTGCCGCAGACGCCCGGCTATGTCTACGGGCTCTACCGCGACCGAGGCGACGTGGAGAACCGGATCAAGGAGCTCCACTACGGCCTCGGGCTCGATCGGACGAGTTGCTCGGCCTTCCGGGCCAACGCCTTCCGGGTGCTGCTGACCGCGGCGGCGTACGTCCTGCTCCAGGAGTTCCGCCGGCACCTGGCCGCCGCGGGGCCGGCCCCGCAGGTGGGGACGCTGCGCGAGCGCTTGGTGAAGCTCGGGACCCGCGTGAGCGTCTCGGCCCGCCGCATCGTGCTGCATCTGCCGACCGCCTTCCCCTGGTTGGCCGCGTGGCAGGCGGTGGCGCTGGCGCTCGGCGCCCGCACCGGGTAGCCCCACCCCGCTTCCGATCAACGTCTCGGTCAGTGCTCGGGGGACGTGTCGCTCGCGTCGGCGCGGCCAGGGCGCCGGGCTATCGCAGAACCCGATCTGCGCCGCGTCATGGGGTCTGCGACGCACCTCAGAGTCCTCAGAGCCCCACCGGAGCGTCCCGATAGGGGGTGGCATGGTGATCGTTGGCTCGTTCACGAATAATCCGGGTTAAGTCGCCCGCCCCGTCGTCGGGCCGCGCCGCCGACCGTCCCGCCTTGACGGGGCCCGCCCCGTATGCCATCAATCCTATGCCGTGCGGCGCCGGGCGGGCGGTGGCGCGCGGCGGGAGGGGCAGCGTGAGCGAGCGGGTGATGGGCGCCGGGCGGGCGGTGGCGGAGGCCCTCCAGGCCGAGGGGGTGGACCGGATCTACTGCCTCCCGGGATCCCACGTCCTGGAGATCTACGATGCCCTCGCCGACCGTCCCGCGATCCGCCTCCTGACGTGCAAGCTGGAGGGCAGCATCTCCCTCATGGCGGACATCCACGGCCGCCTGACGGGCGAGCCGGGCGTCTGCCTGGTCACCGCCGGGCCCGGCGCCGCGAATTCGCTGCCGGGTGTGGCCCAGGCGTACGACGCGGCCTCCCCCCTGGTCCACATCTCCGGGGCCGTCCCCCTGGACGGGGCCCGCGAGGCCTTCCACGGCGTGGACGACCCGGACTTCACGCTGCGCATGTTCCGCGACGTGACCAAGTGGAGCGTGCGCGCGGAGCGGATCGAGGCCATCCCCGAGATCTTCGCCCGCGCCTTCCAGGTGGCCCGGGGCGGGCGTCCCGGGCCGGTGCACATCGAGATCCCGCGCGAGTCCAACACCGGCCGCCACCTCATCACGTCTCGACCGGCGGCGGTCCCCCCGTACCGGCGGCTCGCCGGGGCCGCCCGCCTCCCCGCCCCGGACGACGCGGCCCGCGCCGCCCAGCGCCTGGCCGCCGCCCGCCGGCCCGTCATCGCTGCCGGCAAGGGGATCCTCCGGAACGGGGCCACGGAACCGCTGGCGGCCCTGGCCGAACGCCTGGCCGCCCCCGTGATCTACCCCCAGGACGCCATCGGCGTCATCCGGGACGACCACCCCTGGGCCGCCGGCTTCTTCTCCCTCTGGAGCCTCAGCCCCTTCTTCGCCGGCCTGCTGGGAGAGGCGGACCTGCTGCTCTCCGTGGGCCTGCGCGCCGGCACGGCCACGTCCAACCTCCTGGCCGCCCGCGCGCCGGGGGAGCACATCTTCGTGGACTTCGGCGAGGATGGGACGGCACACCCCTCCGCCTCCCTGAGCCTGGCCGCCGACCCGGCCCCCTTCCTCCACGCGCTCCTCGCCGACCCCGGCCTCGCCCCGCGGGACGACCCGGCGCGCCGCGCCGGCCTGGCCGCCATGCGCCGCGCCTACCGGGAGGGCATGGAGGGGATCGTGGAACGGTACCGCGGCGCCCGCCCCATCCACCCCGGCGTGGCCGTGCGCGCCCTGGCCGAGGCGCTGGACGAAGATGCCGTGGTGGTCAGCGACGTGGGGAACTGCGCCGTCTGGCTCCGCAACCTGCTGCCGGTCCGCCATCCCCAGGCGCACCTGCAGTCGGGCATGTGGAACGCCATGGGGCTGGCGCTCCCCTCGGCCATCGCCGCGAAGCTCGCCTTCCCCCGCCGGCAGGTGGTCGGCGTCGTGGGGGACGGGGCGCTCCTGATGTCCCTCGGGGAGTTCGGCACCGCCCTGGAACAAGGGACGCCCGTCGTCCTTCTGGTGCTGAACGACGGCGCCTACGGGATGATCCAGAAGCTCCAGACCCAGGCCTTCGGGCGGGTGGTCGGTTGCCAATTCCGCAGCCCGGACTTCGCGGCCTTGGCGCGGGGCTTCGGCGGGATGGGACTGCGGGTGGAGGAACCGGCGGGTCTCGGGCCGGCGCTGCGCGCCGCGCTGGACGCGGGCGCGCCCGCCGTGGTGGACGTGGTCACGGGCGACTACCCCTATCCCGACTTCGAACTCAGCCGCTGACGCCGCGCGGGGCGGGCCCGTCTCCGCCTCAACGAGAGGGCCGGCGCGCCCGCCGCTCGTGCAACACCATGTAGGTGCCGAGGGCCTTGGCTTTCAGCACGCCGGCGGCGCGCACCTCGATGTCGCTCACCACGGTGCTGCGCCCCCGGTGCACCACGCGCGCCACCGCCTCTAGCCCGCTCTGGCCC
>DASPOZ010000019.1:0-6919 GCA_035625755.1 Candidatus Sulfotelmatobacter sp. | reverse complement strand
TGAAGATGGTTTCGATGTCCAGGTCGGCCTTGATGAGGGCGGCCTTGCGGTAGGCGGCGGCGCCTTCCTTGAGCACGGGGAGGTCGAACCAGCCGAGGCCCTTCTGCTTGGTGGTGAGGGTCTGGGACGTGCCCACGATGCGGATCTTGATGTTGCCCAGCACCAGGGCGGGGTCCTTGCCGTCCACGGCGTGCTTGACGCCGTAGGGGACGGCCTCCTCGGGGTGCTGGATGGTCCACTCGGTGCCCTTCCGGTAGGCGCGGAGGAAGCGCCTCACCAGGTCGCGCTTCGCCTTGAAGTCCCTCTCCAGGACGGCGAAGACGTCGCTGGGCCGGTTGAGGTAGTCCCGGCACCAGATCACGTCCACGGAGTCTAGGCCGCGGTACTGGAGGGTGTGGAGCATGCTGTCCGTCATGGCCATGGCCTGGATCTGGTCGCTCTGGAGGGCGGGCACCGGGTTGAGGCCCACGGCGATCATCTCGATGTCCGGCCGCTTGATGTTGTTGACGGCCAGCAGCGTCTCCAGGTTGTAGCGCGTGCCGCTCTCCATGCTGAGCACGCCCACCTTCTTGCCCACCAGGTCCGCCGGCCGGGCGATCTTGTGCCGCTTGAAGGCGAAGACGTTGAAGCAGTTCTGGGGGTAGATGTTGTACACGGCCTTGATCTTTTCCCCCTTGTCCGCGGCGAAGTAGATGGCCTCGGGGCCCACGAAGCCGATGTCGGCGTTGCCCGCGATCACGTTGCGCAGCGCCGCGCCGGACCCCACGCCCGGCACCCAGGTCATCTCGATCCCCTCGTCCTTGAAGAAGCCCCGCTCCTCGCAGACGAAGATGTTGGTTTGTTCGGCCAGCCGCGGGCTCCACATGCCCAGGCGCACCGTGTCCAGGGCAGCAAGCCCCCGGGGGCGCACGAACGGGCCCGCGGCCGCCGCCCCCGCGGCCGCTCGCAGAAACCGGCGCCGGCTCCACCCCCCCTGCTGTGACGAACGGCCCATCACGCCCTCCCTCCTGTCATGCCTGCGTCCGGCGGAACATCGGACCGGCGGAACGTCCCGGTCACTCCTCCCGCTTGAGATACCGCCAGGCGAACAAGGTTCGCTCGAGCACCTCCATGCCCTTGTAGAGCAGGGTGCCCACGAGGGTGAGCAACACGAACACGGAGAACATCAGCGGCGTATCGAAGTTCCCCTGGGTCACGATGATCAGGGCCCCCAGCCCCCGGTTGGCCCCCACGTATTCCCCCACCACGGCCCCCACCACGGAGAGGACGATGGCCACCCGCAGCCCGGCGAAGATCACGGGCAGGGCGTTGGGCACGCGCAGCTTGATGAACGTCTGCCAGGGGGAGGCGGTGAGCATGCGGAAGAGGTCCAGCTTGGTCTCGTCCACGGCGTTCAGGCCGATCACCGTGTTCTCCAGGAGCGGGAAGAAGCAGATCAGGGCGGCGATGACCACCTTGGGGGCGATGCCGAACCCGAACCAGATGACGAAGATGGGCGCGAGGGCCAGCTTGGGCATGGCCTGGGAGGCCACCAGGTAGGGGCTGAGCACTCGCTGGGCGACCTCGCTGTGCGCCAGGAGGGTGCCGATGCCCACCCCGAGGCAGCACCCGGCCAGGAAGCCCAGCACGATCTCCTGGATCGTCACCCACAGGTGCACCCAGAGGAGCCCGCTGGCCAGGCCTTCCACCAGCGCGCGCCAGACGGCGAGCGGGGTGGGGAGCACGAGGCTGGAGAGGCCGAGCGCCACGGCGAAACCCGCCCACAGGCCGAGGAACGCCACGAACACGAGGGCCACCAGGGCGTGCTCCCCCCGGCGGGTGCGGTACCAGGCCGGGCGGGCGGCGGCGGGCGCCCCCCCCACGTCTCGCTCCGCCGCGGCCCCGTGCGCCTCGATCGGCGCGGGACGCTGGATGGTTTCCCGCGTCATGCCCTGAGGCCTCCGGTCCCCGCGGCCACCATGGCCTCCCTGATGCGGCGGCAGAGATGCACGAACTCGCCCGCGAAGCGGTGCTCCGGCAGCCGTGGCCGGGGCAGGTTTACCGGGAAGATCTCCTGCACGGTCCCCGGCCGGTGGGAGAGCAGGACGACGCGATCGGAGAGGAAGACGGCCTCCCCGATATCGTGGGTGACGAACAGGGTGGTGGTGCCGGTAAGGGACCAGACGTTGAGCAGCTCCAGGTTCAGCTGCTCCCGCGTGATGGCGTCCAGCGCCCCGAAGGGCTCGTCCATCAGCAGCAGCGTGGGCTTCAGGATGAGGGCCCGGGCGATGGCCACCCGCTGCTGCATGCCGCCGGAGAGCTGGGGCGGCCGGTGCGCGGCAAAGTCTCCCAGGCCCACGAGGGCCAGCAGGGCGCGCGCGGCGGCCGCGTGGGCCGCCTTCTCGAGCCGCAGGATCTCCACCGGCAGCAGGACGTTGTCCAGCACCGTGCGCCAGTCCAAGAGCACCGGCTGCTGGAAGACGAACCCCATCTCGCGCCGCGGCGCCGTGACCGGGCTGCCGTCCACCAGCACGCGGCCCGCCGTGGGCACCAGGAGCCCCGCCACCAGGCGGAGCAGCGTGGTCTTCCCGCACCCCGACTCGCCCAGGACGGAGATGAATTCCCCGTCGCCCACGTGGCACTCCACGTCCCGGAGCACCTCCATGCGGTCGCCGTTCGCCCCGAAGGTCTTCGAGACGTGTTCGATCCGGATCTTGTCCGACGCCATGGCCAAGCACATCCCTTACAGGCCGCAGATAAGGCCTTTTTTTCGCGCAGGCTGCTCAAAAGGGTCCAGATGCAAGGCGGCGCGCGAGGCGCCGAGCGAGGCGTACTGGGATGTACGCCGCAGCGAGCGCGCGAGCGCGCCAACGCCGCAGATGGGCCCTTTTCAGCAGCCTGCCCAAAACAAAAACACCGCCAAGCGGGGGGCCGCTGGCGGTGTCCATGCGATCGGCGCGTCATCCCTGCGCTGGCATTACCCAGGTCAGGTTCCGACGGTCGGTGGCAGATCGCCGCCACCCTCTCAGCCTGGCTTACCCAAGCTCCCGTAGCCGTCCCTATTCGATTCTGCAATTACTATAATGCCGCAGCGCGATCCGTGTCAATGGCGACCGCGAATGCCTCGGCCCGGCGGACACCCTCACCCGTCCCCTCTCCCTCATCGAGGGAGAGGGACATTCTCATATTTCCCTCGCCCCCGTGAGGGGGAGAGGGCACGGGTGAGGGGCTACCGGGGGCGGGCGGCGGCGAGCATGGCGCGGGCGATGCGGTTGTGGCGTTCGATGAGGGGCGGGAGGTCCACCGTGAGGACCTGGCCGCGTTCCACCACGATGCGGCCGTGGACCACTACCAGGTCGGCCACGGAGGGCTTGCAGAGCACCAGGGCGGCCACGGGATCGTGCTGGGCGCCGGCGAACTCCAGGCGGTTCATGTCGTAGGCGGCCAGGTCGGCGGCCATGCCGGGGGCCAGGTGGCCGATGTCATCCCGGCCGAGCACGGCGGCGCCCGCGCGGGTGCCCAGCTCCAGGGCCTTCCGCGCCGTCATGGCGTCGGGGCCGTGGGCGAGGCGCTGCACGTAGAGGGCATTCTGCATCTCCGGGAGCAGGGTGGACCCGTCGTTGCTGGCGCTGCCATCCGCTCCCAGCCCCACCGGCACGCCCGCCGCAAGGTAGCCAAGCACGGGGCACACGCCCGACCCCAGACGCATGTTGGACGACGGGCAATGGGCCACGCCGGTGCCGGCCCGCCCCATGCGCGTCTGCTCGGCCGCGTCCATGTAGATGGCGTGGGCGTACCAGACGTCGGGCCCGGCCCACCCAAGGTCCTCGGCGTAGGCCAGCGGGCGGCAGCGGAACCGCTCCAGGCAGAAGGCCTCCTCGTCCCGGGTCTCGGCCAGGTGCGTGTGCAGGCGCACTCCGTAGTGCCGGGCCAGAGCGGCCGCCTCCCGCATCAGGCCCTGCGTGACGGAGAACGGCGAGCAGGGCGCCGCCCCCACCCGCCGCATGGCGTAGCGGGCGGGGTCATGATACGCCTCGATCACCCGCTGCGTGTCGTTCAGGATGGTGCGCTCGTCCTGCACCACCCGATCGGGCGGGAGCCCACCCTGCGACTCACCCAACGACATGGCCCCGCGCGTTGCGTGGAAGCGGATGCCCAGGTCTTCTGCGGCACGGATCTCTGCATCCAGGCTCACGTCGTTGGGGAAAAGGTAGAGGTGGTCGCTGGCCGTGGTGCACCCGCCGCGCAGCAGCTCGGCCAGGCCGACCACGGCGCTGACGTAGGTTCCCTCGTCGGTCAACTCGGCCCAGATGGGATACAGGGTGCGGAGCCAGCCGAAGAGCCCGGCGTTCTGGGCCGCGGGGACGGCCCGGGTGAGCGTTTGGTACAGGTGGTGGTGCGTGTTGATCAGGCCGGGGGTCACCAGGTGTCCCCGGAGGTCGATGATGCGGTCGGCGGCGGGGGGCAACTGGTCCGTGGGGGCCACCGCCTCGATCACGTGATCGCGCAGGAACAGCCCGCCGTCCCAGATCTCGCCGCGCACCTCGTCCATCGTAACCACTACCGTCGCGTTGCGAATCAGCGTCGTCGCCATGGCTCACGCACGTTTGTCGTTCGTGGTTTGTCGTTTGTGGTTCCAACGGCCCGTAACGACAAACGACAAACGACAAACCACAAACGTATGTTAAGGCCGGGTCTCGGCCAGGAACTGCTCCAGCAGGTTGCTGGCCACGCGCCGGCGGTAGCTGGCGGTGGACCGGATGTCGTCGATGGGGGCGGTCTCGCGGTCCAGGACGGACCGGGCCGCCGCCACGTTGATTTCCGAGTGACGCTTCCCGGCCAGGTACGCCGCCGTTTCGCGGGCCTCCAGCACCGTGGGGGCCACGCTGGCCAGCCCGATGCGGACGTGGGCCAGGACGTCGCCCTCCCAGCGCGCGACGCCGGCGAAGCACACCTTGCTGATGGCCTGCGCCTCGCGCGGCCCCACCTTCCGGTAGAAGTGGCCCGCCGGCGGGGCGGGCGGCAGAGGCAGCGCGATCCGCGTGAGGATCTCGTCCGGGTCCCGCCGCATCCGCTTGTAGCCGGTGTGAAAGCCGGCGTAGGGCACCCACCGCCTGCCGCGCGCGCTGGCCAGTTCCAGGCGGGCGCCGTAGGCGATCAGGGCCGGCGGCGTGTCCGCGGCGGGGGAGGCGTTCATGATGTTGCCCCCTACGGTGCCGCGGTTCTGGATGGCCCAGCCGCCGCTCACCCGCGCCGCCTGGACCAGCAGCGGGTAGGCGGCGTGCAGGGGCTCGTGCTCCGCCACCTCGGCGTACGTGGTGAGGGCACCGAGGACAACGCCCTCGGCGCCCATCCGGATCCCGCGCAGCTCGTTCAGCGACCAGAGGTCCAGAAAGTGCGAGGGGGGCAGAGCCCGCATCTGGAGGAGCACCATCAGGTCCGTCCCGCCCGCGAAGGGGACGGGTCGCGGGTCCTCGGCCGCCATCACCGCGAGGGCGTCCGCCAGATCCCGCGGCCGGGTCCAGCGATGGGTCGTAAGCACGGTCCCGCCCTCCGCCATCAGGCCCCCTGCCCCTCGCTCATGCCGCCCGCCACATCGAGTAAGGCTTTGCAGGCTTTTTGGACCGCACGGTAGATGCCTGTGTAACCGGTGCAGCGGCAGAGGTTGCCTGCCAGAGCGTTACGGATTTCCTCGAGGTCGGGCTGCGGGTTGTGGCGCAGGAGGGCGTATGCGGCCATCATCATCCCCGGCGTGCAGATCCCGCACTGGGTGCCGCCCTCGGCCAGCATGGCATCCTGGAGTGGCGCCAAGCGCGCCGCGTCCGCCGGCGCGAGGCCTTCGATGGTGGTTACCGCGGCGCCGTGGAGCTGGCCCACCGGGATGAGGCACGAGTTCACCAGGCGGCCGTCCACCAGCACGGCGCACGCCCCGCACTCCCCCTCGCCGCATCCCTCCTTCGTCCCGGTGAGGCGCAGGTGGCCGCGCAGGACGTCGAGCAGGCGGGTCCACGGGTCCGCCGCGATCTCGCGGGCGGCCCCGTTCACGCTCAATCGAATTGTCGCGTGATTTTCCGTCATCAAAGTTCGGTGTTCGGTGTTCGATGTTCGACGTTCAAGGTTCGAAGTCTTGGAACGGGTTCCCGGGATGCTCGGATCAAGCCGGCGGACGGTTGGTGGCCGGAGGTTGATCCAGCGCGTCCATCAGCACCTCGGGCAGCACGGGGATGCGATCCAGGCGCGTGCCCAGGGCGTGGTTGATGGCATTCAGGATGGCCGGCGCCGCGCCATCGATGGGCAACTCGCCCAGGCCCTTGGCCCCGAAGGGGCCGTGCGGGTACGGCACCTGCCGGAAGACCACGCGGATGGGCGGCGTGTCGGCGGAGGTGGGCAGGATGTAGTCGGACAGCCGGGCGTTGGCCATCGCGCCTTGCTGCCAGGCCACGTGCTCGTAGAGGGCGTAGCCGATCCCCTGGACCACGCCCCCCTCGATCTGCCCGCGCGCGATCACGGGGTGAATCACCGTGCCCACGTCCTGCACGGCCACGAAGTCGGCCACCTCGGCGGCGTAGGTGCGCAGGTCCACCTCCACCTCGGCCACGTAGCAGGCCCAGGCGTAGGCTCCGTACGCATCTCCCCGGTACGTCGTGTCGTCCCACGGCACGGAGCCGGCCGGCGGCCGGTACTGGCGCGTCACCAGCAGGGGCCCGCGCAGGCGGTGGTGGCGGCGGGCGGCCTGGCGGAAATCCTCGGGCGTGTGGGCGGGCGGGAGGGCGGCCCGTTCGCGGAGCGCCTCAAGCATGTCGCCGGCGGCGGCGCAGAGCAGCCCGCCCACGATCATGCACGTGCGCGAGGCCACGGTGGGCCCGCTATTGGGGACCACCGACGTATCGGCCGGGACGGGGCCGACCATCTCGTACGGGATCTCCAGCGCGTCGCTCAC
>DASPOZ010000018.1:0-2916 GCA_035625755.1 Candidatus Sulfotelmatobacter sp. | reverse complement strand
TACCGGCCGACGCCCCGGTAACCACCGCCACCTTCCCCACCAGGCTCTGCCCCATCTCGCTCTCCTCGTCCCCTTTGCTGTGCGCGCCACCGTAGCAACTGCCTCGCGCTCGGTCAAGACCACTTGACCTTGAAAGGCGTTCGACGGTACGACCGTTCGACTGTACGACCGTTCCCACGGGAGGCGGAAGGGCCGGGGACAGCGGGCAGGTCGCCCTCGGGCGTACTGCCGAACGGTCGAACGGTCGAACGCTTTCTGGGGTTATCGCCGGAGACGCAGGAGGGTTTTGCCTAGGGCCTGCACGCTGGCCAGGTTGGCGAAGGGCAGGAAGTAGTCCACGTACGGCAGGGCGGCGGCCATGCCCTTGCAGAGGGGTTCGTAGGCCGGGTCCGCCAGCAGCGGATTGAGCCAGACGACCTTATAGCAGGCGGACCGCAGTTGGTGCATCTCGCGCGCCAGCAGGCCCGCCTCGCCGCGGTCCCACCCGTCGCTGATGATGATGCTCACGGTGCGCCGGCCCATCACCTGGCGCGCCCAGCGCTCGTTGAAGGTCTTCAGGCAGCCGCCGATGTCCGTGCCGCCGGACCAGTCGTGCACCTGCTGGGCGACGCGGCGGAAGGCCTCGGTGAAGTCCGCCCTCTCCAGGAGGGGCGTGATGCGGCTCAGCCGGGTGCTGAAGACGAAGGTCTCCGCGTCCAGGCGATGCCGCTGGAGCCCGTAGATGAATTGCACCAGGAAGCGGCTGTACACGTCCATGGACCCGCTCACGTCGCAAAGGAGGAGCAGGTCCGTCTTCTGGATGCGGCGGGCGCGCCGCGCCACCACCACCGGCTCGCCGAAATACTTCAGGCTGCTCCGGAAGGTGCGGCGGAAATCCACCTCGTGCCCGCGCCGGTCCGGGCGGCGCCGGCGGCTCAGGCGCGTGGCCAGCTTGGCCGCGATCTGGTCCAGCAGCTTCTGGATGGCCCGCAGCTCCTCCGAGGCCAGATCCCCGAAGTCCTTCTCCGCCAGGACCTCGACGGGGCTGTACATGGCCTTGAGCCCCTCGGGCGGCTTGTCTTTCTGCTCGTCGTCGCCGCCCTCCTCGCCGGCCTCGGGCAGCAAGCGGGTCTGGCCGGGCGCCGCGCCGGGCCGGCCCAGCGGATCGCCCTCCCCCTCCTCGCCGCAACCGGCGTCCTCCGCGCCCGGCGATTCCTGCCAGAACTGATCGAACAGGGCGTCGAACCGGGCGGCCTCCTCCCGGGACGAGGCCAGGTTCGCCCGCAGGGCCACCCGCACGTCCTCCCGGCGGGTCAGCTCCACGGCGGCCACCGATCGAACCGAATCCAGCACCTTGCCGGACGTCACCCCGAGGCCCGCCTGCCGCACCCGGTGGCAGAAGCGGATGAGCGTCCGCACCGTGGCGGCCCCCGGTTCCACCAGCGAGGGGTGTGAGGTTTCCATGGTTATGCCAAAGCGCGTTCGGAAGTTCGGACGTTCTGAAGTTCGGAGGTCCTCGGAGAACAAGGGCCTCTCAAAGCTAGAGCGGCCGGGACCCCTCGGAGAACGCCCGAATGGTTCTCGGATTAGCAGGAGGCTGAAAAACCCTCTCCTGGCCAGGTTGCTCAAAAAGGCCCAGGTGCAAGGCGGCGCGCGAGGCGCCGACTGAGGCGTACGCCGGGAACGCCGCAGGGAGTGCGCGAGCGCGCCAACGCCGCAGATGGGCCTTTTTCAGCAGCCTGTCAGTGCGCGCGCCCGGCCGGGGCCGCCGGGAACGCCTTCACCGCCTGCTGCAGCAGCAGGTCGGCCCCCTCGGCCCGCACCCGATCGATGTCCTCGCGATGTTTCAGGATGCAGCCCAACGTAACGTCCACCGTGGCGGGGTCCAGCGCCTGGCGTTCCAGGGCCATGAGGGCCGCCGCCCAGTCCAGCGTCTCGGCGATGCCGGGGCGCTTGAAGAGCTGTTTCTGCCGCACCGTCTGCATCACGGCCGCCACCTGCTCGGCCAGGTGGCCGGCGATGCCGGGGATGCGCGCCTCCACGATCCGGCACTCCTTCTCGAAGCTCGGGTAGTCGATCCAGTGGTAGAGGCAGCGCCGCTTCAGCGCATCGTGGATCTCGCGGGTACGATTGGAGGTCAGGATCACCAGCGGCCGCCGCTGCGCCCGCAGGGTGCCGATTTCGGGGATGGTAATCTGGAAGTCCGAGAGGACCTCCAGGAGGAAGGCCTCGAACTCCTCGTCCGCGCGATCCACCTCGTCGATGAGCAGCACCGGAGGCTTCCGGTCCTCGGCCAGGATGGCCTCCAGCAGGGGGCGGCGGATGAGGAACTCGTCGCTGAAGATGTCCTTTTCGATGGCCTCGCGGGAGCCGCCCCGGTCCTCCTCCAGTTTGATGCGCAGCATCTGCTTCGGGTAGTTCCATTCGTAGAGGGCCGCGTTGGCATCCAGCCCCTCGTAACATTGCAGGCGGATCAGCCGCGCCCCCAGGGCCTCGGCCGCCACCTTGGCCACCTCCGTCTTCCCCACGCCGGCCTCGCCTTCCAGAAGGAGGGGCTTGCCCAGGATGCCGGCCAGATACAGCGCCGTGGCCAGCGGCCGGTCCCCCACGTACCGGCACCCTTCCAGCGCCTGCAACACCGCGTCAATGGATGCGAACATGCACGGCTCCTGATGAAGGTGTCTGGCTTCGGCGCGGGCCCTTCCGCCCTCGCATCGCGAGGCTAACGGCCCGAAAACGCACACAAAAACACTTCTAGGGTACTGCCCTAGCGGAGGTGGGTCAAGGTCTTTCCCGGGGGCCCGGGGACGGCGGGGGTTATTACCAGATAAGCCGCGCGATGCTGTAGGGAGGCAAGTCCACTGGTTGGGCCGGGTCGGGGGTCACCACCGCGGCGGCCTCCTTCCGCGGGTCTGCCAGGTCCGGCGTGGCGAGGAC
>DASPOZ010000017.1:0-9948 GCA_035625755.1 Candidatus Sulfotelmatobacter sp. | reverse complement strand
CCGGAACTTGAGCGGCTTTCTCCGCATCTCCTTCAGTGTCTTGAGGTCCTGGATATCCTCAAGGCGCTCGAGGATCTTGCGATACTCGTCGATCTCCAGGATGACCGCAGCCGGTCTTCCATTCCGGAGCACGATCTCCGGGCTCTTCCGCCTCGGCTTCATCCGCTCACCTCCAGGGGTTTCTTCCGACTCCGTCCCAGTCGAGCCGGCCGCGAAAGCGACCGAACCGGGCGCGGGGGGAGGTAGCAGATCGAGTCCGGCGCGCTGAGGTCCTGCCGTCCCTGCGGGCGCGCGGCCGGCGCAAGGGAGGTGTGTTACCGGCCCCAGTCGCGCGCGTAGCGGAACTCGCGGTCGATGGTGCGGGGCGAGAGCTTGGCGATGACCGGCAGTCGCCGCTTGTACTGCGACGTCTGGATGCGCCGCGCCACCGCCCGCACGAAGGCCTCGTCGAACCCGGCGGCCACCACCTCGGGGATCTCGTATCGCCGGTCCACCAGGAGGTGGAGCACCTGGTCCACGCGCTCGTAGGTGAACCCCAGCTCCTGCTCGTCCGTCTGGCCGGCCCACAGGTCCGCGCTGGGCACCTTCTGCACGACGGCCTCGGGCACGCCCACATGCCGGGCCAGGGCCCGCACCTGCGTCTTCCAGAGGTCCCCCAGGGGATTGATGCCGCAGGCCATGTCCCCGAAGAGTGTGCTGTAGCCGAGGAGCAGCTCCGTCTTGTTGCTGGTCCCCAGCACCAACGCCTCCAGCCGCGCGGAATGATCGAACAGGATGGTCATGCGCTCCCGGGCCATCTTGTTGCCGCGGCGCACCTGGTCCGCGTCCGGGAAGACGCCGAAGTAGGCGTCCACCATCGGGGTGATCTCCACCACCTGCGAGGCGATCCCCAACCCGCGCACCACCATCTCGGCGTGGGCCCGGCTCTCGGGGACGCTGGTGCGGTAGGGCATGATCAGCGCGTGGACGTTGGCCGGCCCCAACGCCTCGGCCGCGAGGGTGGCGGAAAGGGCCGAGTCGATGCCCCCCGAGAGGCCCACGACGACGCGGCGGAACCCCGCCTTCCCCGCCTCATTGGCGATGAAGCCGGTGAGGATCCGGCGGGCCATGGGGCAGTGGATGGTGAGGTCAACCATGAGAGGGTGGGGAGCCACCGGAGCGGCGGCGCACCAACTCACCCAGCTCGCGCAGCGTCAGCTCCAGCCGTTCATCGCGCAGGAGAGGGTTGGCGATGCGGGCGCGGCGCAGCTCATTGGGGTCCAGTTCCGCGTAGAGGAGCGCCTCGTCCAGGTACGGGGCCTTGGCGGCCGGCTCGCCCCCGGGGCCGATGACCTCGGACCCGCCCCAGAAGCATGCCCCGTCCTCGTAGCCCACGCGCCCGGCATAGGCCAGGTACACGGTGAACAGGGCCGCGTAGGTCCGGTTGGCCGCCTCCCAGGCGGCCGCGTTGGCGAACCGGCCCTCCGGGCCGAGGCCCCGGCCGGGGCTGGACGAGATGCACAGGATCAGGTCCGCCCCGTCGTGGACGGCCAGCAGGGGCAAAGCCGGGTGCCACAGGTCCTCGCAGACCAGTATGGCCATGCGCCCCAGCGCGGCGTCGAAGGCGCGGGCCCGGTCTCCGGCGGCGAAGTAACGCTGCTCGTCGAAAATGCCGTAGGTGGGCAGGTACACCTTGCGGTGGACGTGACGGATCGCCCCGCCCTCCAGGTACAGGGCGGCGTTGTAGAAGCGGCGGTCGGGCGTTTCCTCCACCAGCCCCACCACCAGGGCAACGTCGCGGCTCAGGGCCAACAGCGGCCGCAGTTCAGGACTCTCGGCCCTCAGCGCCACAGAGGAGACCAGGTCCTTGATGAAGTAGCCGGTGAGGCTCAATTCGGGGAACAGGACGAGGCCGGCCCCGTGCGACGCCGCCTCCCGGGCGAGCTTCTCGTGCAGGGCGAGGTTGCGCTCCAGGTCCCCCAGGGCCGGGGAGATCTGAGCCAGGGCGATCTTGAACCTCCGCAACGCCATCCCCTCCACCCATCGGCCGCGCGGGCCCAACAACCACGCGCACTTTACACCATTTGCGCCCTCCTGACAACCCGCGCACCGGGGAACGGCGGCGGACCAGAAACCACCTTGCATCGGCCCATGGCCTATGGTAAACAGCCACTAAACTCGCAGCGGGGGCGATGGTGGCAGATCTCCAGGAGACAGTCGAAGCCGCGCTGCGGGCCGCGGCGGAAGATCCGGACGAGGGGGTGCGCCAGGCGGCCGTCATCGCCTTGGAGATGTGCGATACCCGCCGGCGGGTGGAGGACCTCGTGCGGGGCCTGGACGATCCGGAGAAGAAGGTGCAGGTGCGGTCCCTCTACGCGCTGGGCGAGTTGCGGGATGTGCGGGCCCTCCAGGGTCTCGTGCAGGTCATGCGCTCTGCGCCGGCGGACCTCCGGGGGATCGCCATCCGCCTCCTCGCCAAGCGGAGGGACGACCGGGCTATCGGTCCCCTGATCGAGGCGCTGGACGACCCCAGCGTGGACGTCCGGATCCTGGCCGTGGAAGCCCTCCGCGTCTTCCAGGACCGGCGGCTCATGGACGCCTTCCTGGCCATGTTGCCCTCCGCCGAGGACGACCTGAAGGTGAAACTCCTGGATGTGCTGGGGGGCATCGGCGACGCCGGCGCCGTCCCGGTCATCCTCCCGCTGCTCCAGGATCCCAGCCCCAACGTTCGCAGGCTTGCGGCCGAGGCCCTGGGGCAGGTGGAGCTTCCGGCCGAGGGCGCTTCCTGACATCGGCCTTTCCCCCTCGCCGTTCCCCGCCGAACTCGCCCAATCCCTACCACCGTTCCCCTCCGAGGCTTGTCCCTGAATTGGGCCCTCCGGCCATCGGCGACCGAGGCAGCGGGCGCGGGCCCGGCCAGAGGGCGGGGATCAGGGACAGGTACGGAAAAGAAAAAGAAGAGGACGCCGGAGCGGGATGCGGATTCGGGGATGCTAGGAAGCGGTGCTGAGGATTCGTGCGATGTCGATGTTCTTGCTGGCTGGATCCACGGGGATGATGATACTCCGGGCGTAGTCCCCGGTGACGGGGTTCCGTTCCGTGAGGTCGATCTCGGCCCCGCGTTCTAGGAGCGACCCGTCGGCATCGGCCACCAGGCGCACCTGGGGGCGCGTGGGCTCCTCTTGGGGGCGCATCACCACCGCCAGCTCCCGCGTGTTGAGCCGCACCAAGGTGCCCACGGGGTAGACCCCCACCATCTGCACGAAGGCCTCCACGAGCTTCGGGTCCAACACGGTGCCGCTGGCCGATTTCATCCACGCCACGGCCTTGCTGGGTTCCAGCGCCTGCTGGTAGGGTCGGTGGCTGGTCATGGCGTCGTAGATGTCGGCCACGCACCCGAGCCGCCCGAAGAAACTCGCCTCCTTCCCGCCCGGGAGCGAGGGATAGCCCGGCTGGGCCCGGTCGAACCGCACGTGATGCTCCAGCACGATGGACTTGGCGATGGAGCTGCCGTTCATCCGTTCCACCAGCTTGTAGCCCTCGGTGGGGTGCCGGCGCACCAACTCCCACTCGACGGGGCTCAGCTGCCGCGGCTTGCGGTAGAGCGACTCGGGCCAGCTCACCTTGCCGATGTCGTGCAGGAAGGCGCCGAAGCCCACCTCGCGGAGGACCTCCTGGTCCAGCCCCAGCGTCTGGCCCAGGGCGATGACCAGGATCCCCACGTTCACCGAGTGATTGAAGAGGTACTCGTCGTAGCTCTTCAGCAGGGTGAGGCCCATAATGGCGTACTTGTCCTTGAACACCGCGTCGGTGAGCCCCTCCACGATCTGGCGGACCTCCACCGCCTGGGGATACTGCCCCATCCGCACCTTCTGCATGAGGGCCCGGGCGGCGCCCACCGCCTTGTTGTACACCACCACGACCTGGCGCCGGTCCATGCCGCCCCGCGTGTCGTCTTCCTCCGACGGCTTGAGGGCGGTCACCGTGATGTGCCGGGCCCCCTTGACCCCGAGGCACCGCAGGGGCCCGCCCTGTTCCACCAGCGCCTCGGGCTCCATGGCCAGGACCTCCAGGAGGCCCCGCACATCCTCCAAGCCGGCGCCGCGGAGGAAGGTCACCGTGCCCATGTCCCGCTTCCGCATCCGGTCCAGCAGGAGGTTTACCTGATCGAGCCCCCCCATCCAGGGGACGCCCTCGACCACCACCATGCTGTCGTCGGTGATGCCGAACTGGCTGGATTCCTGTTCCTCGAGCAGCGGGCCCAGCACCTCGAGGATGTTGTGCTGGAACTTCACGGCGGCGGGATGGGTGGCGGGGTAGAGCGACAGGGTCTTCACGGCCCCATTGAGGTGCCGCACGAACGTTTCCAGTTTCCCCCAGCGCGCCGGGTCCATGGCCGAGGCTAGCTCCCGAGGCGGGTCAGGGCATGCCGGCAGGCCTCGCCCACGCGCCCGCCGCTGCCCCTCCCCCGTTCCAGCGCCGCAACCGCCTCCGGACCGCCCAGCATGCCCAGCGCGCCGGCGGCGGTGATCCGGATCTCGTCCACCTCCGCCCGCCGCAGCCAGGAGCCCTTACGGACCAACCGGGCCAGGGTCGGCACCGCCCTGCGGCTGCCCATCTGGCCCAGGGCCTGGATGGCCGTCTTGCGGAGTTCGTGCTCCTCGCCGTCTCGCGCCCGTCCCTCCGCGATGGTCGTGAGGCGCTGGAGCGAGAGGTGATCCCGGGTCGCCCCGAGGAAGACGACGGCCGCCTGGCACACCACGGGGTCTTCGTCTGTCAGGCAGTCCCGCAGGAAGCGCGGGGCCTGCCGGCCGCCGATCTTGGCCACGGCGCGGGCCACCTCGCGCCGGACACGGCGATCCGGGTGGTGGAGCTGCTGGGCCAGGGGCTCCAGTGCGCCGTCGCGGCCCAGCTCCCCCAGGAGGGTGGCCATGTTGCGCACCACGAACCAGCGTTCGTCCTGGAGGCCCCGCAGGATTTGGGGCAGGGCCAGGTCGCCGTGGCGGACGATGGCGGCCAGGAGGCGGCGCCGGGCGGACATGCTCTCTTCGATGCTGAGGCGCTGGAGCAGGGCGTCCACGGCGGCCTCGCCCAGCGTGCCCAGGGCGCCCAGGATCTCCTCGGTGCAGGTCGGCTCTTTCTGGCACAGCCTCTCCACCAGGAAGTCCACGCCGCCCGCCTCCACCATCCCGTCCAGCCACTGGGTGGCGGCCAGGCGGATATCGTCGGGGCGCGCCGCATCGTCCCGATGCCGCGTGAGGACCCCGGCGATGAGCAGGAACTGCTCCACATCGCTTTGCGCCATGGCGTTGCGGGCCACCAGGTCCAGCCGGCGGGCCAGCTGGCGATAGCCCATGCCCTCCGCCACCTCCAGGCGGGCCAGCATCTCGTCCAGCGTCAGATTCTCCTCCTCGATCACCACGGAGGCATTGCCCGCCTGCAGCAACTGATCCACCTTCCGGGAGCCGCCCCCGAGGAGATCCCCGGCCTCCGACGTGAGGTCCGCGGACTCGGACTGGGTGGGGCCTTCCTGCATCTCCTCCCCCTGGGCAGGGGCCACGGCTTCCGCCAGATCGTCCCCGCCCGACCCAAACCCCGCGCCGCCGCGCTCGCCGGCTTCCTCCCCCACCGGCTTGAACCGCAGCGCGTTCACCTGAATGCTCCGGACCCTGGCGGCCGCCAGGAAGGCCTCCGGGCCGCCCTCCAGGAGCAGCTTCTTGGGGTCCATCCCAACCAGGCCGAGGAAGGCCCGCAACTCGTCCGGGGTGAAGTTCCTCCCGAAGTGGATGTGCCGCAGCTGAGAAAGGAACAGCTCGGCCCCGAACGACTTGACAGGGGGATTGTTCTTTCCGAGTTCGCCGAGGCGATGGGTGAGCCCTTCACGAGCGATGGTGATGGTGAGGGGATCTTCCAGCTCGACGAGCTGCCGAAGTTGCGCCGTGACGCGTTCCAGGGACTTCTCGAGGCTGGGGTGGCCCGGAGGGTAGAAACCGAGGTCCCGCGCGGATCGCCGCAGCGCCGCCAGTGCTTCCTCCACGGCCTTGAGCCGTTGGGAATCCGCGGGGGCCAAATCGGGCGGGTGCCGTTGGGTCTCTCTTGGGGTAGTCGTCAAATTATCTGCCATCGAAATCCAGCACCATTGAAGACTGGTGTGAGCAAACACCGTACCTGAGACGGGGTAACCATGCAATGCCCGGTCCAGCCCTCGCTGCCCGGTTTTCCGCGGATCCGCCGCCTTCCGAAACCCCGTGAAAAAGCGCATTCCAGGTCTTCTGGCCATGGTTCAGCAGAGCGTCATAGGGTCCGGATCCACGTGCACCTGGACCTGCCGCCCTGGCTCCCCTTTCCGGAACTCGACGAGCCCGCCCCGTATCCAGGCTTGCAGGGTGCCCGAATCTGCCCCGAAGGCCAGGAGTTGCCACCGGAAGCGGCCGCGCAGGCGGGGGAGGGGGGCCGGTGCCGGCCCCTGGATGCGGAAATCTCTCCCTGGGAGATGGTTTGTCAACACCCCTGCCAGCACGGCCGCTGCGGCTTCGGACGCAGCCTCTGCGGGCGCCGTCACCAGGAGGTGGACGAGGGAGATGATGGGTGGGAGGCCCTGCTCCTTCCGCTGGGCGATTTCCGCCTCGTACACGGGGGAATAATCCCCGGCGGCCACGGCTTGAAGCGCGTAGTGGTCCGGACAGTAGGTCTGCACGATGGCTTCGCCCGGGCTCCCGCCCCGTCCCGCCCGGCCGATGACCTGAGTCAGGAGGGCGAAGGTGCGCTCGGTGGCCCGGAAGTCCGGAAGGTTCAGGGAGAGGTCCGCGGA
Source organism: Candidatus Sulfotelmatobacter sp. (assembly GCA_035625755.1). Lineage (GTDB taxonomy): Bacteria > Methylomirabilota > Methylomirabilia > Methylomirabilales > DASPOZ01 > DASPOZ01. Next base: position 3,158 of record DASPOZ010000017.1, on the reverse strand, counting down.
GATCACCCCGACGAGGGTGATCCCGGGGAAGTCGTGGCCCTTGCCGATCATCTGGGTTCCCACCAGCACCTGCACCTCGCGCCGCCCCAGGCGATCCAGGAGCACCCCGAGGTCCCGCTGGCCGCGGGCCGTGTCCCGGTCCATCCGGGCCACGGAGGCGCCGGGAAAGAGCGCGCGCACCGCCTGCTCCACCTGTTGCGTTCCGATCCCCAGGAAGCGGAGCGTGGTCCCGCCGCACGCCGGGCACACGTCGGGCGGGCGCCGCCGCGCGCCGCAGTAGTGGCAGCGCAGTTGCTGCGCCGCCGCGTGGTACGTGAGGGACACGCTGCAGCGGGGGCAGGCCACGGCGTGCCCGCAGGCGCGGCACAGCAGCAGGCTAGAGAAGCCGCGCCGGTTCAGGAACAGGAGGGCCTGTTCGCCGCGGTCCAGCCGATCGCGGAGCCGGAGGCGCAGGAGGTGGGAGAGGAACGGATAGGGCCCCGCCCCGCGCTCGCGGCGCATGTCCACCAGCGTCACGGCGGGGAGCGGGCGGGCCTCGATCCGGGATGGAAGGTGGAGGAGGGCCGCCCGCCCCTCGCGCGCCCCGTGGTAGCTCTCCAGGGAGGGCGTGGCCGATCCGAGCAGCACGGGGATGCCCAGCAACTCCCCGCGTCGCAGCGCCGTCTCGCGGGCGTGGTAGCGCGGCACGTCCTCCTGCTTGTAGGACGGGTCGTGCTCCTCGTCCACCACCACCAGGCCCAGGCGGGGCAGGGGCGCGAAGACGGCCGAGCGGGCGCCCACGGCGATCCGGGCGGCGCCCCGCCGGATGCGCAGCCACTCGTCCACCCGCTCGCCCGGGCTCAGGCCACTGTGGAGGACGGCCACGGCATCCCCGAAACGGGCCCGGAAGCGTGCCACGGTGAGGGGGGTGAGGGCGATCTCGGGCACCAGGACGAGGGCGCTGCGCCCGGCGCCCAGGACGCGGGCGATGGCCTGGAGGTACACCTCCGTTTTTCCGGACCCGGTGACGCCGTGGAGCAGGATCTGGTGGAACCCGCCGGCGTCCACGGCGGCGACGATCCGCTCCAGCGCCGCAGCCTGGTCCGGCGTGGGCGAGAAGGGGCCGGGATCGGCGGGAGGCGGCTCAGGGTACGGCCGGCGGGGCGCCTCCACCTGTTCGAGACGGAGCAGGCCCTTGGACTGGAGGCCCCGCACGGCGCCGGTCCCCGAAAGGGTATCAGCCGCCTGGCGCGTCATGGAGCCCACGTCCAGGAGCCGGGCCAGCAGGGCCGCCTGCTGGGGGGCCCGCCGCTCCAGGGACGCCAGCCGGGCCTCGGCCGCCGCGCGATCCACCAGGACGCACACGGCCTCGGTGCGCGGCTTCACGCGGGCGGCGCGCATCTCGGACTGCATCGCCACCAGGCCGCGGCGCGCCAGGCCGCGCAGCGCCGCGCGCGTCGCCTCGGCCCCGAAGCGCCGTCCTAGCGCCCGCGCGTCGGCGTGGCCGGCGGCCTGGAGGGCGTCCCACACCGCGCGTTCCCCGGGCTCCAGCGCGGCCAGCTCCTCCGGCGCCGGCTCCGCGTAGGCCACCGCCACGAGGTGCGTGCCGGCGTCCATCCCCGGCGGCAGCGCCGCGCGGATGGCCAGCCCCCACGGGGCCATGTACCGCTCCGCCACCCAGGCCGTGAGGGCCAGCAGGTGCGCGTCCAGGATCGGCTCGGGGTCCAGGACTTCCTGCACCGGCCGCAGGGCGCCCCGCCCCGCCGCCTCCGGCAGGCCCACGATCATCCCCGTCACCACGCGGGCCCCCACCGGCACCAGCGCGCGCACCCCCGGCGCCGCCAGGTCCCGCAGGCCGTCCGGGAGCGCATAGGTCAGGGTGCCCTCGAGAGGCAGAGGCACCGCCACCTCGGCGTAGGCCCGGGCACTATGTGAAACCCCGGGTTCGGCACCGTCCGAGGGCACGGAAGCGGCGAACCGCTCGGGGGATTCTTGAGCCAAGGCGCTCGGCATCTCGTCCCGGCGTCTCAGTGCATCCTTGGGGACAGGCTGGCTGCGATCACGCCCGTGATGATTCTGTGAGGGCCGTTACGGATAAGGGAAGGTCGATGCTCTGGCGTGGGATTATACGCCGGGTTCCTCCGGTCCGCCAGAATTCCGCGCGCCTGGCACCGTCTTCCCGGTGAGGTATGGCCGGCGAGGGCCTATGCCCGCCGGGTCAATCGTTGGTATTCCTTTTGGAGGAGCTTCATGTCTTCCCAGACGGTGCGCTTCTCGTGGGGGTTGCGCAGGAGATAGGCCGGGTGGAAGGTGGGCAGGAGGGGGATGCCCTCGTAGGCGTGGAAGCGGCCCCGCAGCCGGGAGATGGGCTCCTTGGTGCGGAGCAGCGTCTGGGCGGCGAAGGTGCCCAGGGCGCAGATCAGCCTGGGCTTGATGACGGCGAGCTGGGCCTTGAGGAACGGCTCGCAGGCGGCGATCTCGTCCGCCTCGGGGTTGCGGTTGCCGGGGGGGCGGCACTTGATGATGTTGCAGATGTACACGTCCTCGCGGCGGAGCTGGATGGCTTCGATGATGCGCGTGAGGAGCTGGCCGGCCCGCCCCACGAACGGCTCGCCCTGCGCGTCCTCGTCCGCCCCCGGGCCCTCGCCCACGAAGACCAGGTGGGCCTTCGGCGTCCCCACGCCGAAGACGATGGTCTTGCGCCCCGTGTGGAGTTTGCAGCGGGTGCACTCCCCCAGGTGCGCCCGCACGTCCGCGAGCGTGGCGAAGGGGGGCATCCCGGGCGGCCCGGCGGGGACCGGCCTGGGCGGCGCCGCCTCGGGAGGGCGCGGCAGCGCGTCGACCCCGAGCTGCCATTGGCCCTCCAGCTGTTCCCGCAGCCCTCGTGCGATGGCGCGCAATTCGTCTTTCGGGTCCCCCACTTTTTTCTCCCTCACCGCCCTTGGCGCCCTGGGTGCCTTGTCGGCTCATCGAGCAGCGCCACGATGCGGTCCAGGATGCGGTCCGCCACCTCCCGCTTGGAAAGTAGGGGCAGCACTTCGGCCGCGCCGTCCCGCCCCAGGATGGTCACGCGGTTCGTCTCCACCGCGAAGCCGGCGTCCGCCGCGCGCACGTCGTTGGCCACGATCAGGTCCAGGTTCTTCTTGGCCAGCTTGTCCTTGGCGTTGGCGATCACGTCG
>DASPOZ010000016.1:0-7625 GCA_035625755.1 Candidatus Sulfotelmatobacter sp. | reverse complement strand
TTTGAGGCAGGAGGCGCCGGGCCCTGGGAGCCTCACCGGCAGACGGTCTGCGGGGGCACCCAGACGTTCTGGTAGGCGGTATACCCGCCGGGGCCGGGGATCGGCGCCTGGGACCAATAGCCCGGCTGCGTGTAGCACGCTGGCGGGAGTGGGGTCACGTACACCGGGGCCGCGTAGCGCGGCCCGGCCAGGACTTCGCCCAGGACCAGTCCCGTGACGGCCCCGAAGGCGTAACCGGGGAGGAAGCCCCCCCCGTGAAACTCGTGCCGTTCGCCCCAACCCCCTCGGCCGTGCCAGCCAGGGTCCGCACTGGCCGGGACCACCGACACGGCCGCCACCAGCACGATGGCCAACAGCGCACTCAGTAGCTTCTTCATGGCAGCCTCCCTTCAGAATCCGCGAGCCGCGCCGTAGATGGTGCCGGCCGCCGCGCCAACTCCGGCCCCGATCAAGGCACCCTTGGCGGGGTTATGCCCGGTCCCCGCCGCGATGGCCGCGCCGGAGCCCGCGCCGATCCCGGCGCCTACCAGGGTGGTGCAGGCAGTGGCGGCGAACAAGAGGATCGCCGCTAGCACGACAGTCCGCTTCATGGCTCGGTCCTTTCCTGGTGTCCCCTTCGCTCATTGGCGGAATGTCGGTCCCCGCTTCGTGTTCCGCATGGTCTTCCTCCTCACCGGAGCCTCTACACCCTAGTACGCTGCGGGAGGAATTCTGTTGCACCGGGGGGGCCAGCAAAGCGCTGAGGCCGTGCGCCTGCCCTCCAAGTCCTTGTGGGGAAAGGGCTGAATCCTTCCCGACCGGCCGGGGCATCGGCCGCCGCGCCGCCCCCAGGGCCGGAAGGATTTACCGTGTAGATTTGACCAGGCCGGGGTCTAACCGGGCGCCTGTGCGGGCTCCGGATCAGCGCGCCATCAACCGTCTGCAGAGTAGCTTGAAGGGCACGCTAAAGGAGCAGCCGGGGGAAGGATGCCTCCCAGCGCCGTCGAAAGCACGACTGCCCGTCCAGGAGGACATCGAGATGGGCGGTGAAACGGAGACTGGTGGATGTGCCGATCAACATCGCCACGGCATTGGCTTCGACCACGGTTCCCTGATGCGTGCGACGGACGTGGGTTTCGCCTTCCGCGGTGGCCCTGGCGGGGTCGTGCCGGGGGGTCGCGTTGCGCATCCGCTGCCGCTCGACGATCTCGGTGCCGTCGGGAAGGTGCAGCGTCCGCCCGTGCTCGATGAGTACGGTCACCGTGTCCTGCGCCACGTCCTCGCGGACATCCCAGACCGGCCCCTCCGTGGTGACCGTTGCCGTCGGCGTACTCTCAGGAGGCGGCAGGAACGATGGGCGCTCCGCCGCTGGCTGGCGGGCGGGGGCGAGGGGCAGCACGAGGCGGGATGGCGTGACTCCTCCCAGGAGGATCCGGTTGGTGGCGGGGAGGGGCGTAGGCCAGACGTTCGGGAAGTCGCTGCCGGAGATCGCCAGGCGGATCCGGTGGCCGGGCTCGAAGATCCATCCCGTAGCATCCAGATCGATGCCCAGCTCGTAGACCTTCCCCGGGACCATGGGACTGGGCTTGGAGAGCGAGGTGTGGCGGGTGCCATTCAGGATGCCGCGCGTCACCAACGCCGAGGCGCCATCGGGCGCCACGTCGGACAGCTTGACCACGAACGCGGCGATCTCGGCCGACGACGCGACGTGGAGGATGGCGCGGGGCCGGCCGAGGACCTCCACCGATCCTCCGAGGGGCTCGGAGGTGAAGACCAGCGAAAGGGCTTCATCCGGCCGTTGGTCCCCGGGCAGGCCTACGGGCAGACCCCCCGACCACAGGCCCCCGGCCACCCCCACCGTCGGCTCGTAGTGGAACTCCTCCACGCCTTCGCCCGCTGGGGGTCCTGCCGTAAGGCCTCCATCCGGCGCAAGGAAACGCGTGGAACTCTCCTGCCCCGGCGGCGGCCAGGCTTCCAGCGAACGCCACTCACCGCCGGTCAGCGTGCGGTCCGGGGGCGGCTCGTCGTATTGCTGCATGTAGACCGTGATGGGTGGCTGGCGCATCACCCCCGTGTCCCGGCCCTTCAGCCAGTGATCCAGCCAGCGGAGCATCTCATGCAGGTAGTGGATGCGGGGGCCGGGGACGGCCGCATCGGGCCGGGCGTGGTTCCAGGGGCCGATCAGGAGGCGGCGCGGGACGGAGAGGCGCTCGAAGAGGCGGAGGGGCGGGTTCGGATAGCCGTCCTGCCAGCCGCCGATGAGGAACACGGGGCAGGCGATCTTCTCGTACTGACCGGCGACGGAGGCCGCGCGCCAGTACGGACCATCCGCCTGGTGCGCGAGCCAGGTGAGCATGTAGGGCCTCTGCCCATCCAGGTGCTCCTTCCAGATGCGCGCCCAGTCCTCCTCCAGCCCGTCCACGGCGGGGGGCAGGGCGTTCCAGGCCACCATCCGCGTGGCGTAGAACCCGATGTCGTAGTACATCCGCAGGCAGCCGCCGACGTAGTGGCAGTCATCGGTATAGCGGTCATCCGTGGCGTAGATGGGGATGATGGTCTTGAGGTGGGGCGGCCTGTGCAGCGCCACCTGGAGGGCCGTGAAGCCGCTGTAGGACGAGCCGAACATCCCCACGCTGCCGTCGCACCAGGATTGCCCGGCGATCCACTCGATGGCGTCGTACCCGTCGAGCTGCTCCTGCAGGGGATATTCGTCGGTGTTCACCCCCTCCGAGGCGCCGGTGCCACGCACGTCCAGCCGCACGCTCACGTATCCCCGCTCCGCGAAGAATCGGTGGGGGCCGTTGCGCGGCACGCTCATATCGTCCTTGCGGTAGGGGTGGTACTCCACCAGCGCGGGGAACGATCCTGCGGCATCCGGCCGGAAGAGGTCGGCGGCGAGCCGCACCCCGTCGCGCATCGGGATCCGAACGTTTTTCTGTATGCGCACTCTGTGTGTCAATTCTGAAGTCATGAGTGCTGGGGCCCGCCACCCGCGCCCAGCCCCCTACAGGTGCGAGGGGCCTGAGGAACTTGGATTCAGCAGCCTTCTGGAAAACATGCCTTTCCCCCAGGCTGCTCAAAGGGGTCCAGGTGCAAGGCGGCGCGCGAAGGGCCGAGTGAGGCGTACTCTGGGTACGCCGCAGCGAGCGCCCGAGCACGCCAACGCCGCAGATGGGCCCTTTTCAGCAGCCTGCTACGAGCGTTGCACCAGGTAGATGCCCAGCGCCACGGCCGCCGAGCCGGCGAAGTCCAGCGGGTACAGGGGCTCGCCCATGAGCAGCGCGCCCAGGAACAATCCCAGCACCGGGTTCAGGAAGAAGTAGGCGCTGGCCCGGGTGGCGTCGCCGTGGCTGAGCAGCCAGAACCATATGCCCATGCCGGCGCAGGAGACGCCGAAGATCAGAAAGGCCTGCGCGCCCAGGAACGAGGCCGTGAGACGCACGGAACCCACCGGCTCGAAGAGGAGGCTCGGGACCCCCAGGGCCGCGCCGGCCACCAGGAGCTGCACGCCGTTGACCACCACCAGGTTCTGGGTGAGCCGCCACCGCTTGAAGAGGATGGTGCCGGCCACCAGGAGGGCGATGGCGAGCATGATCAAGGCCATCGAGCCCGGCCGGTCCTCATCGCCCATGCGGTGCCGCATGATCCAGACCACGCCGGCGAAGCTGGCGAGCAGGCCGGTCACTTTCCATGGGGTCAGGCGTTCTTTCAACAGCCACGCCGCCACCACGGCGAGGAGCAGGGGGTTCGTGCTGGCCAGCACCGCGCCCGTGCCCACCGAGAGGTGACGGAGGGCGACCGCGGTCAACCCCAGGTAGAGCGCGTAATTCAACAGGCCGAGGGCCGCCAGCCGCGCCCAGTACCCGGGCGTGTCCGGCAGGTTCTGGCCGCGCAGCCGGCCGTAGGCCAGCAGCAGGGCGCCCGCCACGACGAAGCGGGAGGCCATGAGGAAGAACGGCGGCGAGGACCGCAGGGCCACCTTGACGGCGACGAACGCGGCCGCCCACAGGAGGGTGAACAGCAGGGCGAGGAGGGTGTAGCGCAGGGTGCCGGGCGGGGCCGCGGCGAGACCCCGCGCCTCGCCCTCCGCGGCCTCCAGCGTCGATTCGGTGGACATGGGCGCCCCGTGAATGTCCGGCGGCGTCGATGGGGTGTCGCGCCGGCGGGCCGTGGCCCGCCGGCGCGGCGCGCCGGGGGCGACCGGACGCTCACTCTCCGACGATGATCACCGTGTAGCCCGCGCGGGCCAGCTGTTCGGCCATGCGCTGCGCCTCCGCGCGTGTGGCGAAGCCGCCGAGGCGCACCCGGTAGAGCGTTCGGCCCCCCACCTCGGCGGGGACGACGAGGGCGCCGTCCCAGGCACGGTGCAGTTCGTCCCGCAGGGCCACGGCGCGGTCCTGCACGGTGAAGGACCCGGCCTGCACCGCGAACGTCCCGTTCCGAGCCGCCTGGGCGGCGCCGGGGAGGTTGATGACGTGGAGCCGCACCGGGATGACCCCGGGCCCGACGGCACCCAGCATGCGGGCCGCCGCGCGCGAGAGGTCCAGGATGCGGTTCTCGGCGAAGGGCCCCCGGTCGTTGATGCGCACGTCCGCGATCCGGCCGTTCTCCAGGTTCTCCACGCTCACCCAGCTGCCCAGCGGCAGCGTCCGGTGCGCCGCCGTCATCTGGTCCATGTCATACACCTCGCCGCTGGCCGTCCGCCGCCCGTGGTACGGATACCCGTACCAGGACGCCTCCCCCGTCTCCTCATAGCCCACGGAGACGGGCGTTGGCGGTTGGACCTCGACGGTCCGGGGCCCCGCGCACGCGGCAACCGCCAGGAGGAGCCCAAGGCCCAGTCCGCCCGGGAGCCGCCGCGAGCCGCGACGCGGTCCCTCTCGGGTTCGCTCAGGCGGGCCGGGAGAGGCGGGCACGGAGCGTCTCATACTGGTGGGTGAGGGCGCGGCTGGAGAAGACGGTGAGGCCGGACCGGGCCATGAGGCGATACACCGCCGGGCGGGGGATCTTCACCGGCCGCCCCGGGTCCAGCAGGTTGGGGGAGCGGGTGATCCCGGCGAGGGTCTGGATGCCGATGAGCAGGGGCCAAGCGCAGGCCAGGCGGATGCGCGCCTCGGGGCGCGGGATGGCCAGGGTGTAGGCCCAGCCTGCCTCGTAATGCGCCAGCGTGAGCCGCACGAGGTCGGCGAGGAGGGGGCGCACCTTGGGCAGGCAGCCCGGGTCCAGCAGATCTTCGGGGACGAGGCCCAGGCGGCGCAGATCCTGGCGGGCCAGATAGCAGCGCCCGATGCGCAGGTCCCGCGGCAGGTCCCGCAGCACGTTGGTCATCTGCAGGCCCTTGCCGAACCGCACGCCGCGGCGGCTCATCTCGCCGGCGTCCCAGCGGGCGAAGCGGGGCCGGTGGGCGATGCACATGGCCGTCCAGAACTCCCCGGCGCAGCCGGCCACGAGGTACGTGTACCGGTCCATGTCTGCCCGCGTCTCCACGGCCGCCAGCTTCCCCTCGTCCTCGCCCGGAAACGTGGTGAGGTCTAGCCGCATCCCGTCGGTGAGGGTGAGGACGACGCGGGCGATCCGCTCCCGGTCTTCGGGGGGCAGGCCGCGATAGACGGTCAGGCAGTCGTCCAGGCGGGCCACCAGGTCGGCCTCGGCGGGGGCCGTCTGCTGGGGCGCCAGGGCCGCGCGGATCCGCGCCGCACCGTCCGGCCCCGCGCCACGGAAGAGGTCCCGCAGGGCCTCCAGGTGCTCCAGGCGCTCCACGCGGCTCACGATCTTCGTGTCGGCGATGGTATCGGCGGCGCGGGCGAAGAGATAGGCGAGTCCGATGGGCAGGCGGAGGCCGGCCGGCAGGACGGCGACGCTCAGGTAGAAAGAGCGGCTGACGCGCTTCAGGACGCCGGTGAGCAGGTCGGCCCCGGGTTCGCTCATCGAGATAAAACCCCCTCATGGGAGGCGCGAGGCCCACTATAGCCCTACGTCCTGGCCCAGCTGCCGCCGCAGCGGCGTGAAGAGATGTCCGTTGCCCAGGCTGCTCAAAAAGGCCCAGGTGCAAGGCGGCGCGCGATGCGAGGTGCGAGGCGTACTTAGTCCGTACGTCGCAGCGCCGCGCGAGCGCGCCAACGCCCCACCCGCCGCCGGGGCGGCGGGGAGAGATGCCGGGCCTTTTTCAGCAGCCTGTCAGAAGCGCACGGCGAAGCCGCGCTCGCCCCGCGGCTCCTCCCACGCCACCTCCACGCTGCTCACCACGGCTCCGGGCGATCCCCGGTGGCACCAACGCACCATGGCCTCCACGGCGGCGCGGTCTCCCTCGAACACGGCCTCCACCCGGCCGTCCCGCGCGTTGCGCACCCAGCCGGACACGCCGTGCGCCCGGGCCTTGTCTTCGGCGCACCCCCGGAAGAAGACGCCCTGCACGCGGCCGGCCACCCACACGTGGGCCCGAACGATCTGCCCCTGTGCCTGGCTGCCGTGGGGCGCCTGCGGCCCTCCCGATGGGTCCGGCGTCATCCCAGGACCTTCTGGATCCATCGCACCAGGATGCGCGTGCGGGGGGAGAAGAGGCGGGGGCCGTAGTAGGTATTCACGGCCCGGCGGTTCACCTGGGCCAGGGTGGGGTACACGTGGACGGCTTCGGAGATCCGGCGAAACGGAAGGCGTGCCTGCATGGCCAGCACGGCCTCGTGGATCAACTCGCCGGCGTGGGGGCCGATGATGCTGGCCCCCAGGATGCGCCCCCGGGCCACCACGAGCTTGGCGAAGCCGCGCGGCTCCCCCTGGGCCAGCGCCCGGTCCACCTGGCTGAAGGGGAAGCGGAGGACCTCGTGCGGGATCCCCCGCTGGCGGGCCTCCCCCGCGGTGAGGCCTACGCGGGCCACCTCGGGGTCCGTGAAGGTGGCCCAGGGGACCGCGCGGTAGTCCGCCCGCGCGGGCAGGTGGAAGGCGACGTTCCGGAGCACGATGCCGGCCTGGTACTCGGCCACGTGAGTGAACAGGTAGGGGCCCGCCACGTCGCCGCAGGCCCAGATGTGTTTGGCCGTGGTGCGCAGGCGCGCATCCACCTGCACGCCCTTGGGGCCGTAGGCCACGCCGGCCGCCTCCAGGTTCAGGCCCTCCACGTTGGGCGCGCGGCCGGCGGCCACCAGGATCTCGTCGGCCTCGAAACGCAGCTCACGCTCGCCCTCCCGGCAGATCAGGACCTTCCGGCCCGGCCCGGCCACGGCGCGCACCGCCCTGGTGCCGGTATGGATGGCAACGCCTTCGGCATGGAGGACCTCGCCCAGGGCGGCGCAGATCTCCGGGTCCTCGGAGGGGAGGATCCGATCCAGCATCTCCACCACGGTGACCCGCGCGCCGAAGCGGGCGAAGGCCTGGGCCAGCTCGATGCCGATGGGGCCGCCACCCATCACGAGCAGGGACGCCGGGAGGCGCTTCAGGCCGAACACCGCCTCGTTGGTGAGGGGGCCGACGGCTTCCAGGCCCTCCACGGGAGGCACGAGGGGGCGCGATCCGGTGGCCAGGACGAACTTGCGCCCGGCCAGCCGCCGCCCGTTCACCTCCACCTCGCGGGGCGAGACGAAGCGCGCCCGGCCGAAGAACACCTCGGCCCCGTAACCGCGGAAGCGCTCCGGATCGTCGTGCTTCTGGAT
>DASPOZ010000015.1:0-17802 GCA_035625755.1 Candidatus Sulfotelmatobacter sp. | reverse complement strand
CGATTGGGACGAGGACCTGAAGTACCGCTACGCCCTGCAGTGGCGCCCGACGCCCGAGAACGTCAAGGACGACGGCCGGTAGCGTCCCGTTTCGCAAAGACCTCGTCGCTCTTTTCATCCCTCTCCCTCCTTGAAGGGCCGGGGTGAGGGTGCCTTGCCGCTGGAACCTGCCGCGTTTGGGCCCCCTCACCCCCGCCCTCTCCCCCTGCGGGGGCGAGGGGCTCTCGAAGAGACGGGAACGGGAACGGGAACGGGAACGGAAAAGACAAGAAGAGAGATTCGATGACCGCGACCGGAAAGTGGGTCGGGCAGGACGTGCGCCGCCAGGAAGACGTCCGCCTGCTGTGCGGGCGAGGGCTCTTCATGGAGGACCTCTCGCTCCCCAACCTGCACCACGCCGCCATCCTGCGGAGCCCGCATCCCCACGCCCGCCTTCGCCGCGTGGACGCAGCCGAGGCCCTCAAGGCGCGCGGCGTGGTGGCCGTGCTCACGGGCCAGGACGCGGCGTCCCACACCACGCCCTTCCGCGTGGTGGTGAAGACGCCGGCGCGGTACTACTGCATGGCCGTGGACAAGGTGCGCTACGTGGGCGAGCCGGTGGCGCTGGTGGTGGCCCGGGACCGCTACCGGGCCGAAGACGCCCTGGACCTGATCCGGGTGGAGTACGAGCCCCTCCCCGCCGTGGTGGACCCGGAACGGGCCGCGGAGCCCGGCGCGCCGCTCCTGCACGAGGCCCACGGGAGCAACGTGGCCGTCCAGCGCCGCCTCCGCTGGGGCGACGTGGCGGCCGCCTTCCGCGAGGCGGACGTGGTGGTGGGGGAGACCTACCGCTTCCCCAAGTACAACTCCATGCCCCTGGAGACCTACGGGGTGGTGGCCGGCTACGACGGGCCCACCGGCCTCCTCACCATCTGGTCCAACTTCATGGGGCCCTTCGTCATGCACCCCATCGTGGCCCGGGCCCTGGGCGTGCCGGAGAACCATCTCCGCTTCATCGTGCCCACGGACATCGGCGGCAGCTTCGGCATCAAGACCAGCATCTACCCCTACCTCACGCTCCTGGGGCTGGCCGCCATGCGGAGCGGCGTGCCCGTGAAGTGGATCGAGGACCGGCGCGAACACCTCATGGCCAGCTCCAGCGGGACGGACCGGGTCTCCCACCGCGAGATGGCCCTGCGGAAGGACGGCACCATCCTGGGCATCCGCGTGCGCCTCTACGACAACGTGGGGGCCTATCTGCGGTCGCCCGAGCCGGCCTGCACCTACGCCCGGATCAGCAGTTTCCCCGCCGGGTACCACGTGCGCAACATCGCCATCGACGCCTACAACGTCACCACCAACAAGTGCCCCACGGGCCCGAACCGCGGCTACGGCTGCCAGCAGAACTACTTCGAGCAGGAACGGCTGCTGGACCTGGCCGCCGAGAAGCTGGGGATGGACCCGGCGGAGCTGCGGCGGAAGAACCTCATCCCGGCGGGGTCGTTCCCCTACACCACGGCCACCGGCGGCGTGTACGACAGCGGCGACTATCCGGAAACCTTCCGCCGCGTCCTGGAGCTGGCGGGGTACGCGCGCCTGCGGGAGGAGCAGCGGCGCCTGCGGGCCCAGGGGCGCTACATCGGCCTCGGCATCGCCACCGGCGTGGAGGGATCCGTCTCCAACATGGGATACATCACCCTGGCCATCGACCCGGCGGAGCGCGCCAAGCCGGAGTACCTCCCCAAGTCCGGCGCCTTCGACACGGCCACCCTGACCATGGACCCCTCGGGCAGCATCACGGTGGTGATGAGCTCCACGCCGCAGGGGCAGGGCCACCAGACCACGGTGGCGCAGATCGTGGCCGACGAGCTGGGCGTGCGCCCGGACCAGGTGACGGTGACGGACGAGATGGATACCTTCGTCCGCAAGTGGAGCATCTCCTCCGGCACCTACTCCAGCCGGTTCAGCTCGGTGGGCACCAGCGCCGCCGCCCTGGCGGCCCGGAAGATGCGGGCCTGCCTCGCCCAGATCGCGGGGAACATGCTGGGCGCGTCCCCCGACGCGGTGGAACTGCGGGACGGCCAGGCCGTCCTCCGCGGCGCGCCGGACCGGGCGCTCCCCCTGCGCCGCATCGCCGGCACCGCCCACTGGAACCCGTCCCTCCTCCCCGAGGGGATGGAGCCGGGCCTGCAGGTGACGGCCACCTTCAGCTTCCCGCTGGCCGCCCCGCCGGACCCGCAGGACCGGGTGAACAGCCAGAACGTGTACAGCTATCTGGCCGACGTGGCCTTGGTGGAGGTGGACCCCGAGACGGCCCAGGTGACGATCCTGAAGTACGCGACGGTCCACGACCCGGGAAGGGTCATCAACCCCATGCTGGTGGAGGGCCAGACCCACGGGGGCGCACTCATGGGCGTGGCCGGGGCGCTGTACGAGGAGCTGGCGTACGACGGGCAGGGGCAGCTCCTGACGTCCACGCTGATGGACTACCTGTGCCCCAGCGCCGCGGAGGCCCCGCCCATGGTCACCGGGTTCCTGGAATCCCCGTCGCCCTTCACGCTGTTGGGCTCCAAGGGCGTGGGCGAGTCCAGCTCGATGACGGCCCCCGCCGCCATCGCCAACGCCGTGGCGGACGCGCTGGCCCCCCTGGGGGTGCGGGTGACGGAGCTGCCCCTCTCGCCCACGAACCTCTTCCGGCTCATCCAGGAGGCCCGCGCCCGCGCGGGGTAAATGCGTTCGGCCGTTCGACGGTTCGGCCGTTCCTGCAGTTGCGAGACCTAAGGGCGGACCTTCAGGTCTGCCCGTCCAGGCCGTGGGATGGGATCAGGCGGGCCGGCCTGAAGGCCTCCCCTACGCCGTTCTCGTTCGGTGGGATGGAACGAGCCATGAGCAAGCCGTTCAGCATTCCGGATCAGTACAATGCGGCCGCGGACCTGGTGGACCGGAACGTGGCCGAGGGCCGCGGGGACAAGCCGGCGATCCTGTGCGAGGAACGAAGCCTCACCTACCGGGACGTGCAGGCCCTGGCCAACCGCGTGGGCAACGCCCTGCGCGGCAGCGGCGTAGGCATGGAGCAGCGGGTGATGCTGCTGCTGCCGGACGTGCCGGAGTTCATCGCCGCCTTCTTCGGGGCCGTGAAGATCGGCGCGGTCCCCATCCCCGCCAACACGCTCCTCAAGGCGCCGGACTACGAATACATGCTGAACGACAGCCGGGCCAGGGTGCTGATCGCCCACCACACGCTGTGGCCGGAGGTGGCCAAGGTGCGCGACCGCCTCCGCTTTCTGCGCGAGGTGGTGCTGGTGGGCGGGGACGCGCAGGGCGCGCGCCGCTTCGAGGCGTGGGCCGGCGCCGCCTCGCCCGAGCTGGAGCCGGCCCCCACCGGCAAGGACGACGCGGTCTTCCTGGCCTACACCTCGGGCACCACCGGCTTCCCCAAGGGGGCCGTGCACCTGCACCACGACATGGCCTTCTCGGGCGAGCACTTCGCCCGGCGCACGCTCGGCTTCACGGCCGAGGACCGCATCTACTCCGCGCCCAAGCTCTTCTTCACCTACGGCCTGGGCAACTCCATGTACCTGCCCTTCTACGCGGGGGCCACGGTGGTGCTGCAGCCGGCCTGGCCCAAGCCCGACGTGGTCTACGAGACCATCCAGCGCACCCGGCCCACGGTGTTCTTCGGGGTGCCCACGCTCTACGCCGCCCTGCTGGCCGTGCCGGACGCGGACAAGACCTACGACCTGTCGTGCCTGCGCCTCTGCCATTCGGGCGGGGAGCCGCTCCCGCCCGCCATCTTCGAGGGCTGGAAGGCGAGATTCGGCCTGGAGATCTACGACGGGATCGGGAGCACCGAGGCCGTGCACATCTTCATCAGCAACCGCCCGGGCGACGTGCGCGTGGGCAGCTCCGGCCGCCCGGTGCTGGGGTACGAGGCCAGGGTGACGGACGACCAGGGGCGGGAGCTGCCCGCGGGGGAGATCGGGAACCTGATGCTCAAGGGGGACAGCGTCGCCGCCTGCTACTGGAACAAGCACGAGCAGAGCAAGCGGACGTTCCAGGGGGAGTGGCTGTTCACGGGGGACAAGTACTCGAAGGACGCGGAGGGCTACTTCTGGTTCGCCGGCCGCGCCAACGACATGCTGAAGGTGAGCGGCATCTGGGTCTCGCCGGCCGAGGTGGAGGCCGCGCTGATCGCCCACCCGGCCGTCCTGGAGGCCGCGGTGGTGGGCAACCCGGACGAACACGGCCTGATCAAGCCCAAGGCCTTCGTGGTGCTGAAGCCCGGGCACGACGGCGGGGGCGGGCTGGAGGCCGAGATGAAGGCCTTCGTGAAGGAGCGCATCGCTCCCTACAAGTACCCGCGCTGGATCACCTTCGTCCCCGAGCTGCCCAAGACCGCCACGGGCAAGATCCAGCGCTTCAAGCTCCGCCAGTGATCCCCGCCCCGCGCGGCGGGACCGTGACATGAGCGCGATGGCTCGCAATCCGCAATCCGCAATCCACAATCCGCAATGGCTATGATGGCGGCGGACGCGGTGGCCCGCGCCCTGCGGGATGCCGGCGTGGGGCGGATGTACGGCGTGCCCAGCGGCGGCAGCATCGTGGATCTCATCGAGGCGGGCCGGCGCGTCGGCCTCCGCTTCGTGTTGACGGCCCAGGAGAGCCCGGCCGCCATGATGGCGGCCACCGAGGCGGAGCTTACGGGCGTGCCCGGGGTGTGCCTCGCCACGCTGGGGCCGGGGGCCGCCAACGCCGCCAACGGCGTGGCCCACGCCGCGCTGGACCGGGCGCCCACGCTCATCATCACGGACCGCTACCCGGCCAGCCTCCCGGACGCGCTCACGCGGCAGCGGGTGGACCACGCGGGCCTCTACCGCGGTTTGGCCAAGGGGTCCTTCGTGGTGGGCGCGGCGCGGGCCGGCGCCGCCGTGGGCCGGGCCCTCCGCCTGGCGCAGCTCCCCCCCCGCGGCCCCGTGCACCTCGACCTGCCGTCCGACGTGAGCGCCAAGCCGTCGCCGCCCCTGCGCCCCCTGGCCTTGGCGGTGCGGCCGGCGCCCGCGAACGCGCGGGCCCTGTCCCGCGCGGCGGCCATGCTGGCCCGGGCGAGGCGCCCGCTGATCCTGGCGGGCCTCGGCGCGGGCGGCGACGCGGCGGCCAAGGCGCTGGTGAGCCTGGCGGAGCGCCTGGGGGCGCCCGTCCTCTCCACCTATAAGGCCAAGGGCGCCATCCCGGACGCGCACCCGCTGGCGGCGGGCCCCCTGGCGGGGGGGACGCTGGAGGATCGCCTCATCGGCCCGGCGGACCTGCTGGTGGCCGTGGGGCTGGACACGGTGGAGCTGTTCCCGCGCCCGTGGTCGTACCCGCAACCGGTGATCGACGTGAGCGAGGACCCCGCCTCGCCCCGCGCCTTCCGCCCCGCCATCCAGGTCATCGGCGATCTGACGGCCTCGCTGGCGGGACTGGCCGAGGCGGGCCGGCGGGCCCCTGGCGCCGCCGCCTGGGGCGCCGCCGCCGCGCAGGCCTTCAAGGCGGAGGCGCGCAGGCGCGTGGCCGCCGCATCGGCCCGGGGGCGTGGCGGCATCCCGCCCCACCGCGCCGTGGAGATCGCGCGGGAGGTCGCCCCGCCGGACACGGTGCTGACGGTGGATTCGGGGGCGCACATGTTCTTGACGTCCTTCTTCTGGGACGCGCCGGGCCCGCGGACGTACCTCTGCTCCTCCGGGCACGCCACCATGGGGTACGCGCTGCCGGGCGCCCTGGCGGCGAAGCTCTGCGGGCCGCGCCGGCCGGTGCTGGCCGTCATCGGGGACGGAGGCCTGCTGATGGTGGCGGGGGAGCTGGCCACGGCCGCGCGGGAGAAGCTCCCCGTCGTCGTCCTCTGCGTCAACGACCGGGCGTTGACCCTCATCAAGATCAAGCAGGCCGCCAAGAGGTACCCGGCCGCCGGCGTGGACATCCCCGGGGTGGACTACGCGCGGCTGGCCGAATCCCTGGGGGCCCGGGGGTTTCCGGCGCACGACGAGGGCGAGTTGGCCGCGGCCCTGCGCGAGGCCTTCGCCTGCGGGGCCCCCGCCGTGGTGGATGCCCGGGTGGATCCAAGCGGCTATGGGGCCGTCATGAAGGTGCTGCGCGGTTGAACGCCGGGCGTGAGACGTGAGGCGTAAGGGCGTGAGGGGCGGGGCGGGAAACAGGATGTGGGGCTTCGCTTCACGCCTTACGCCTCACGCCTTACGGCCCGCGCCCCTGGTCTGGCGGGCCGCGCTACTGGCGGTCGGGCTCCTGGGAGGCATGGGTTTGAACGGCATCTCGCTGGCGGCGGAGCGGACCAAGGTCGTGCTGGGGACGGCGACGCCCGGGGGCGGCTTCCCCCTGTACGGGCAGGCCGTGGCCCAGGCGATCCACGAGACCGACCCCTCGCTGGAGGTGGAGACGCGCAACACCAAGGGAAGCACGGAGAACGTCCCGCTGCTGGAGGCGGGCCGGCTCGACCTGGGGCTGGTGCAGGGCGAGGTGGCCCACGAGGCCCTCAGCGGCATCGGGCGCCCGCCCGCCGACCTGCGCATCCTGGCCGCCATGTACTCCACGCCGGGGATGTTCGTGGTGCGCGCCGACGCGCCGCACCGCACGATCCAGGACCTGCGGGGGAAGCCGGTGGCCTTCGGGGCGCGGGGCTCGGGGCTGGTGATCCTCGCCCGCTACGTCCTGGACGGGATCGGCCTGGACCGTGATAAGGACTTCCAGGCCATCTTCCTGGACAAGGCGGGCGACGGGCCGAAGATGGTGCTGGACGGGACGGCGGCGGCCCTGTGGGGGGGCGGCATCGGGTGGCCGGGGTTCAGCGCGGTGGCCCAGGGGCCGGCCGGCGGCCGCTTCATCGTGCCGGACGCCGGGGAGATCCGCCGGATCCTGGCCGCGCACGCCTTCCTGAAGCCGCTGACCGTCCCGGCGGGATCCTACCCGGGGCAGGCGCAGGACGTGGCCTCGGTGGGATCGTGGAGTTTCATCATGGCGCGGCCCACGCTGCCCGACGACGTGGCGTACCGGCTGGCCCGCGCGCTGCACCGCGGGGAGGCGGCCCTGGCCCGGCGCCTGCCGCAGGCGCGGGAGACCACGGCGGCCAACACGGCGGCGGCCGCGCCCCGCGCCGACCTGATCCACCCAGGCGTACGGCGGTACTTGAGCGAGATCGGCGTGCTGCGCTGAGCGGGGGCGTTGGGTAGTTCATGGTTCGGTGTTCGATGTTCAACGTTCGATGTTCGAAGTTCACGGTTGGAAGTTTTGCGCTCGGACCGGAACACCCAACATCGAACAGCCAACACCCAACATCGAACATCGAACCTTGAACGTCGAACCGGTAGAGCACGAGGCGTACATGCGGATGGCCATCGCCGAGGCCCGCAGGGCGCAGGCGGAGGGCAACTTCGCCTGCGGGGCTGCCATCGTGCGGGGCGGGCGGCTGGTGGCCGCCGGCCGCAACCAGGTGATCAGTTCGCGCGATCCCACGGCCCACGCCGAGGTGACGGCGCTGCGCGCCGCCGCCGCGGCGTTGGGGACGCGGGACTTGAGCGGCGCCACCCTGTACGCCACGCTGGAGCCGTGCCCCATGTGCGCGGCCGCCGCCGTCTGGGCGCGGGTGGCCCGGGTGGTGTGCGGGGCGCCGGACCGGCGCTTTGGCCGGCCGGCCGCCACGGTGTTCGGGATGATGGCGGGGCTGCACCGCGTGGAGTTCGTGGAGGGAGTCCTGGCGGCCGAGTGCGCGGCGCTGGCGCCCGAGGTCACCGGCTTCGAGTGAGGGTCAGGCCTCTCACCTTCGTGCCAAGCTTAGCCCCAATACTGTTCGCATAAAGGCTCAAGAGGCGCACGAACGTTGGACCAAATCCCCCCACCCCCCCTTTGATAAAGGGGGGCGAGGGGGGATTTCAGTCGGGTGACGGGCTATCTGAACAGTATTGGGCTTGGTCCCCATCCTGCGTGGGGCCACACGACACCCTCACCCGCACCCTTTCCCTCTGAGAGGCGGAGGGACTACGTGGCAGTTCCCTCGCCCCCGAAGGGGGAGAGGGGCCGGGTGAGGGGGCGCCGAAGACGGAGCACGGCAGTTCACGAATAATCCAGGTTGGAGGGAGAAAGCAGGATGACCAGACCGACGACGACCCCCGCGCCGGCGATCGCCGGGACGGGCGGGGGGGATGGTCGCACCGTCCCGCACCTCTTCAGTCCGTTTGCCGTGCGGGGAGTGACGCTTCGCAACCGGATCGTGGTCTCGTCCATGTGCCAGTACTCGTGCCGGGACGGCCTCCTCGACGAGTGGCATATGGTGCACCTGGGCAGCCGCGCCGTGGGCGGGGCCGGGTTGATTTTCGTGGAGGCGACGGCGGTGGAGCCGGCCGGGCGGATCTCGCCCGAGGACAGCGGCCTGTGGGACGACACGCACATCGAGCCCCTAGCGCGCGTCGTGCGCTTCTGCAAGGGGCAGGGCGCCGCCATGGGGATGCAGCTTGCCCACGCCGGGCGCAAGGCCAGCGTCTTCCGCCCCTGGGAAGGGGGCAAGCCCCTGACGGACGGGCGCGCCTGGGAGACCGTGGCCCCCAGCCCTATGCCCTTCGCAGAGGGGTGGCCCGCGCCGCGCGAGCTGCGGCCCCATGAGATCGATGGATGCGTGGCCGCCTTCGGCCGCGCCGCGGCGCGGGCCCGGGCCGCCGGGTTCGACGCGCTGGAGGTGCACGCCGCCCACGGCTACCTGATCCACACCTTTCTCTCGCCCCTGAGCAACCGGCGCACGGACGCGTACGGCGGCTCCTTCGAGAACCGCTGCCGCCTCCTCCTCGAAATCGCGGATGCGGTGCGCCGCGAGTGGCCGGCGGACCGGCCGCTCTTCGTCCGCCTCTCGTGCACGGACTGGATCGAGGGGGGCTGGGGCGCGGACGACACCGTGGCGCTGGCCCGGCTGCTGAAGGGCCGCGGGGTGGACGCCATGGACTGCTCCTCGGGGGGCCTGTCCCTTGCGCAAAAGATGCCGGCCACGCCGGGGTACAACGTCCCCTTCGCCGAGCGCGTGCGGCGCGAGGCGGGCCTGCCGGCCGGCGTGGTGGGCCTCATCACCGAAGCGCAGCAGGCGCAGGCCATCATCGCCGCCGGCCAGGCCGACCTGGTGGTGATGGCCCGCGAGATGCTGCGCGATCCCTACTGGCCGCTGCACGCCGCCCTCACCCTGGGCACGGACGTGCCCTGGGCCCCCCAGTACCAGCGCGCCAAGCCGCAACGCTGAGCGCAAGTGACGGCCGCCTCGCCGAGCCCGCTGCCGGACTGGGGGCTCGCATCGGATGTCCGGCCGCCCTCGGTGCAGAACGGTCAGTGAGGGATCAAGGGAAGAGAGGAAGCAAAGATGGCCCGAACCGTGACCAAGGTGAAGGGGTTGTCGCCGCCCATCGGGCCGTACTGCCACGCGGTGCGGGTGGGGGATACGATCTTCCTGTCGGGGGCGGTGAGCACGGATGCGCGGGGCCGGCTGGTGGGGCGCGGCGACATCCGGCGCCAGACGCGCGCGGTGCTCCAGACCTTCCGGAAGATCCTGAAGGGCTGCGGCGCCGGCATGGGCGACGTGGTGAAGACCCTGGTCTTCCTCACCGACTGGCGCCATTACCGGGCCTACAACGAGGAGTACGGCAAGTTCTTCCGGGCCGCGCCTCCCGCCCGGTCCACGGTGGGGACGACGCTGGCGCAGGAGGGGCTGCTGCTGGAGATCGAGGCCGTGGCCGTGCGCGGCGCATCCCGCAGCAAAGAGATCATCACCGCGCCCACCAGCCTGTGGCGGGGGCGGGCCCGCCGCTCGCCGGCCTCCCCGCGCCGGCGGCTCCCGCGGGCTTGACTTGCCCGGCCCCGCTGGGATACACAACCCTCTAGCAGCCAGACCCTCTTGCCGGGGCCCATCCGATCTTTCTATTCGTCCGGGGTGCCGGTGCCATGGGGCCGGGACGTGCGTCATGGCCGCGCTGTGGGCATGAGGCGAGGGGCGTTCCCGGCGCCCCGCCTGAGGAGGAAAAGACCATGTGGATCCGTCGTTACGTTGGGGTGCTCCTCTGCGGGCTCCTGCTCGTCGTCCCGGCCGTTCCCGGACGGGCGCAGCAGGCCGGGCCGATCAAGGTCGGCGTCATCCAGCCGCTCTCGGGCTCCGTGGCCGCCTCGGGGAACTACGTGCGCATGGGAGCGGAGATCGCCCGGGACTGGATCAACGCCCGGGGCGGGGTGCTGGGCCAGCGCCTCGAGCTGGCCATCGAGGACAACAAGTCGGACCCGAAAGAGGCGGCCAGCGCCGCCGAGAAGCTGATCGTCCGGGACAAGGTCCCCGCCATCATGGGGGCCTGGGGCAGCTCCATGACCCTGGCCGTGATGCCGAAGCTCGAGGAGTACGGCGTCCCCATGGTGGTGGAGACGTCCAGCGCCTCCTCCATCACCACCAAGGGCAACCCCTGGGTCTTCCGCATCAGCCCGACCAGCGAGATGGAGGCCCTGGGCCTGGAGAAGTACCTGGGGAGCCTGGAGGTCAAGAAGGCCGATTTCCTGGCGGTGAACACCGACTGGGGGCGGGGCGCCGTGAAGGCCTTCGGCGACGCCCTCCAGCGGCGCGGCCTGCAGGCCGGCGGCATCGATTTCATGGATCAGGCCGCCACCGACATGAGCGCCCAGCTGACCAAGATCCGCGCCACCGGGGCGGACACCCTGTTCCTGACCACGAGCGTGGAGCAGATCACGCTGGTGCTCAAGCAGGCCCAAGAGCAGCGCCTGGCCCGGCGGGTCATCTCCACCGGCGGCAGCTCGTCCCCCGACCAGTTGGTGAAGCAGGCCGGGGCGGCCGCCGAGGGGACCTACCACATCCTCTTCTTCCTCCCCTGGTTCCCCGAGGCCATGCCGGACGGCCGCCTGGCCAAGGCCTTCGTGGACGAGTGGAAGAAGCGCGGGCATCCCTTCGAGGGCCTGACGGAGGGGTTCCGGGGCCACGACGGGATCGCCACCCTGGCGGAGGCCATCCGCGTGGCCGGCAAGGCCGAGCCCCAGGCCATCCGCGAGGCGCTCTGGAAGGTGAGCCTCATGGGCGTGAACGGCCCCATCAAGTTCGAAAAGGAGGGCCCGGCCGGCAAGGAGAGCGGCCAGAACCGGCCCAGCATCTTCGTCGTCCAGATCAAGGGGGGGAAGGCGGCGTTGCCGGACTTCATGGCCAAGCGGTAGGAGTCCGTCCGAATAACCCTCGGGAGGGCCGTCCCCGGTCCCGCCCGCAGGTGCGAGCCCATCGCGTCCCGCCGCGCGCGGACGCGCGACGGTTGGCCCCATCCGATATGCCGGGGCCCCCGCCTGCGGGGGAAGGCCTCAAGAGAATAGCGGGGCTGCGCAGCACCGAGGACGGAACCGGGGGCGGCCCTCCCCGCTTCTGGCGTGACAAGGGTTCGCGTTACGCGGACGGACTTCTAGGCCTCCGCGGCTGACGGGCGCCCCCGGCCCCCGTGGCCGGGGGCGCACTTTCATCTCGACCCTTGGATACCCTTCTCCAGCACCTCCTCAACGGTCTGATCCTGGGGGGGACGTACGCCCTCCTGGGCATCGGGCTCACCCTCATCTTCGGCATCATGAACGTGGTGAACTTCGCCCACGGGGAGTTCTACACCCTGGGGGCCTACGGCGCCTTCCTGTTCCTGACGGTCCTGCGCGCCGACTTCTTCGTGGCGCTCCTGGGGGCGGTGGCCCTGGGCGTGGTGGGCGGCGCCGTCTGCGAGCGCGTGCTGCTCCGCCCCCTCACCGGCGAGTCCATCGACACCACCATGCTGGTGATGATCGGCGTGTGGATCGCCATGCAGAACGGCGAGCTCCTGGCCTGGGGCGGGGTGGCCAAGAGCATCGCGCATCCCTTCCCCCAGGCCCCGCTGGTCCTGGGCCCCGTCTCGGTGGCCCCCCTCCGGCTCTTCGTGTTCGGCGCGGCGCTGGTCCTCATCGTGGCCTCCCACCTCCTGATCCGGCGGACGCGCCTGGGCAAGGCCATGCGGGCCACGTTCCAGGACCGGGAGACCGCGGCGCTGATGGGCGTGGACATTCACACCATCCACACCGTGACCTTCGCCTTCGGGTCGGGCCTGGCGGCGGCGGCGGGGGCGCTCCTGGGCCCCGTCTTCGTGGTCTCGCCCTCCATGGGGGACCTGGCGGCCCTCAAGGCGTTCTGTGTGGTCATCCTGGGGGGCCTGGGCAATCTGGCGGGCGCCACGCTGGGCGGCCTGATCTTGGGGATCGCCGAGGAGCTGGGCGCCGGCTACGTCTCCTCGGGTTACCGGGACGCCATCGGGTTCATCATGATCATCCTGGTCCTGCTCCTGAGGCCCTCCGGCCTTTTCGCCCGCGCCGAGCGCGTGGGATGAGCCGGATCGGGGGCGCCGCCCTGGCAGCGGTCCTGCTGGCGGCCCCGGTTTGGATCTGGAGCCCCTACCATCTCCACATCCTCATCATGGCGGGGATCTTCGCCGTCCTCGCCCTCTCCCTGAACCTGCTCCTGGGCTACACGGGGCAACTCTCCCTGGGCCACGCCGCCTTCTTCGGGATCGGGGCCTACACCTCGGCGTTGCTCACGCTGAGGCTCGGCTGGCCGGTCTGGCCGGCCTTCGCGGCGGCGGCGGCGCTGGCGGGGCTGGCCGGGTACGGGATCGGAAGAGTCTCGCTGAAGTTGAGGGGTGCCTACTTCGTCCTGGTGACCATCAGCTTCGCCGGCGTCACCCAGCTCGTCAGCGTGAACTGGATGGACCTCACCAACGGCCCCCTCGGGCTGCCGGGCGTGCCGGCGCCGTCCCTGGCCGTCCCCGGCCTCTTCCGCCTCTCCTTCGTCGGCAAGACGGCCTACTACTACCTGGTCCTGGCCGTGGCGGCCGGGGCGTACTTCCTCTGCCACCGCCTCGTGCGCTCGCGGATCGGGCGGGCCTTCATCGCGCTGCGGGAGAACGAGGCCCTCGCCGAATCCGTGGGGGTGGAAGGCACCCGGTACCTGGTCCTGGCCGTGGTGGTCAGCGCCGCCCTGGCGGGGGCCGCGGGGAGCCTCTACGCCCACTACACGCGCTTCGTGAGCCCCGAAGTCTTCCTCTTCTCGTACACGGTGACCATGGCCATCATGGTGGTGGCGGGCGGGAAGGGGACGCTGGCCGGTCCGGTGGTGGGGGCGGTGCTCTTCACCGCGCTGCCCGAGGTCCTGCGCGAGGCCACCTCCTGGCAGTGGCAGATGGTGCTCTACGGGGTGCTGCTGATCCTGATCGTGTTCTTCCTGCCCAAGGGGATCGTGCCCACCGTGGCGGCCTGGCTGCGGGAGCGGCGGGCGCCCTCATGAGCCTCGAGGTGCGGGACCTGGCGGTCCAGTTCGGCGGGGTGGCGGCGCTGGGCGGGGTGAGCTTCGCCGTCGCCCCGGGGCGGATCACCAGCCTGATCGGGCCCAACGGGGCCGGCAAGACCACCGCCTTCAACGTGATCACCGGGTTCCTAGCGGCCGACCGGGGGGAGGTCCGCTACGAGGGCGTCCCGCTCACGGGGCTCCGGCCCTCGCGGGTGGCCCGCCGGGGGGTGGTGCGGACCTTCCAGAAGACCAACGTCTTCCCCCAGGTGAGTGTCTTCGAGAACGCGATGATCGGGCTCCACCTCCGCGGGCGGGCGGGCCTCTGGTCCGTCATCCTCCGGGGCCGCCGCGTGCGCGAGGAGGAGGCCGAACTGGCGGCGCGGGCGGGGGAGATCCTGGGCTTCGTCGGGCTGGCGCACCGCCGGCATGAAACGGCCAGCGCCTTGCCCTACGGGGAGCAGCGCCTCCTGGAGCTGGCCATCGCGCTGGCGGCGCGGCCGCGGCTCCTGCTCCTCGACGAGCCGGCGTCCGGGATGAACCCGCCCGAGAAGACCGCCCTGATGGGCCTGATCCAGCGGGTCCGGGAGCAGGGCGTGACCATCTTCCTGGTGGAGCACGACATGCGGCTCGTCATGGGGATCTCCGACGAGGTGATCGTGCTCGACCATGGCCAGGTAATCGCCCAGGGGCCGCCGGCGGAGATCCAGCGGCATCCCGAGGTCATCCAAGCCTACCTGGGGGGCGGCTGATGCTGCGCTTGGAGGGGGTGCGGGCGGCGTACGGGAGGGTGGAGGCGCTCCGCGGGGTCACCCTGGAGGTCCGCGCGGGGGAGCTGGTCACCCTCATCGGGGCCAACGGCGCGGGGAAGACGACCACGCTGAAGACCATCTCGGGCATCCTGCGGCCCACGGCCGGCCACATCCTGTTCGAGGGAGAGGCGATCCACGGGCTGAGCCCGCGGGGGGTCCTGCGCCGCGGCATCGCCCACTGCCCCGAGGGACGGCGGATCTTCCCGTACATGTCCGTCCTGGAGAACCTGGAGATGGGCGCCTACGCGCGGGCGGACGCCGCCGGCGTCCGCGAGGACCTGGACCGGGTGCTCGCGCGCTTTCCGGCGCTGGCCGAGCGCCTCCGCCAGGTGGCGGGGACGCTCTCCGGCGGGGAGCAGCAGATGCTGGCCATCGGCCGGGCCCTCATGGCGCGCCCCCGCGTGCTGTTGCTGGACGAGCCCTCCCTGGGCCTGGCCCCCGCGATCATCGAGACGACCTTCGAGATCATCCGCGAGATCCGCCGGCGCGGCGTCACGGTGCTCATGGTGGAGCAGAACGCCTCCCTGGCCCTGCGCATGGCCGACCGCGGCTACGTGCTGGAATCGGGACAGGTGGCCGTGGCGGGGACGGGCGCAGACCTCATCGCCAACGACCACGTGCGGCGCGCCTACCTGGGCGGCTGAACCCCGGCCGGCGCCCGGCCGTTTGGCCCCCTCACCCTGGCGCCGAATCCTCCCAACGTCGAGGCCCCGATTCGCGGTCTGCGCCTCGACATGGCGGGGTTCCGGGAGAGAACCACCCGTGCGCGTCGCCTACAGCGCTGGTGCATGAGGGCCGGCTTCCCTGCGGCGCACTTTCACCGCCACCTCGACGTGTGATCCGAGCCGGTTAATCATCGCCATCAGGCGTTCGACGCTGATGCGCCGGAAATCCGCATTGCGCACGCGCGAGAAGTCGCCGGCATCAATCCCCGTGAGGGCCTGCGCCCGTCGTACACTTAATCCCCGCTGATCGAGCGTCTTGATGATCTCGGCGGCGAGGATCGCCTTCAACTGCCGAACGTCAGCATCCGGCATCTTCAAGTCTCGATAGAGGTTTCCGCTCCCGCGGATCACGCGAAGCCCTGCCTTTTTCACCGCACCATCTCCTTTAAGTCCACACGGACCGTTTCTTATGTTGGTATAATTACCAACACCTGTCAACGCGTCACGGCCGCTGCGGCACTCCTACGTCGTCGCCTACCCCTCCCAACTCCGAGAGGGGTCGGGCCTTGCGAGGGAAACCTCTGCGACCCCAGGAGGGTGCCGGGTCACCGGGAGGGGGCCGTCTGGGCGGCGGCGATGAGGCGGCGGAGGCGCTCGGGGGGGAGGGGGAGCGCGGTGATGCGCACGCCCAGGGGGCGCAGGGCGTCCTCGATGGCGGCGGCGATGGCGGCCGGCGCCACGATGGCCCCGCCCTCCCCGGCGCCCTTCACGCCCGCCGGGTTCAGCGGGCTGGGCGTCTCCATGTGGGCGATCTCCACGGGCGGCACCTCGGCGGCCGTGGGGATCAGGTAGTCCATGAAGGTGGCCGCCAGCGGCTGCCCTGCAGCGTCGTAGGGGACCTCCTCGAACAGGGCGTTGCTCACCCCGTGGGCCACCCCGCCCTGGATCTGGCCGTCCACCACCATGGGGTTGATCAGGCGCCCGCAGTCGTGGACCACGTGGATGCCCTCGATCCGCACGGCCCCCGTCTCCACGTCCACCTCCACCACGGCCACGGCGGCGGCGTTGCTGTAGGTGAGGCCGGCGGGGCGGAAGTGGTGCGTGGCCTGCAGGCCCGCCTCCAGGTCCGCCGGCAGGGCGCGCCCCGGGATGCCGGCCAGGAAGCCCGCCGCCTCGCCCAGCGTGACGGCGCGGGACGGCGCGCCGCGCACCAGCACCCGTCCCCGGTCCCACACCAGGTCGTCCCGCGCCGCCTCCAGCAGGTGGGCCGCCGCGGCCACCGCCTTCTCCCGCACCAGCCGGCAGGCGCCCACCACCGCGCCGGAGGCCACGGCGCCGGTGCGGCTGGCGAAGGTGCCGATGCCGAAGCCGACGGCATCCGTATCGCCCGTGGTCACGGCCACGTCGTCCGGCGGGATGCCCAGCTCGTCCGCCGCCACCTGCGCCAGCGTGGTCTCGTGTGCCTGCCCCTGGGGGCACGCCCCGGTGGCCACGTGCACCTTCCCCAGGCCGTCCACGCGCACGGTGGCGCTCTCGAACGGCCCCAGCCCCGTCCCCTCCACCTGGCAGGAGATGCCGATGCCGATCCGGCGGCCCCGGGCCAGGGCGGCGCGCTGCCGCTCCCGGAACCCCGCGTGGCCGGCCATGAGCAGGGCCCGGTCCAGGGCGGCCGGGTAATCCCCGTTGTCGTAGGCCATCTCCGTCCCGTCGCGGTAGATGAGGCCCAGCCGGTAGGGGAACTCGTGGGGCCGGATGAAATTGCGCCGGCGCACCTCGGCCGGGTCCAGCCCCACGGCCTCGGCCACGCGATCCATGGCGCGTTCGAACAGGAAGGTGGCCTGCGGCCGGCCCGCCCCGCGGATCACCGAGACGGGGACGCGGTGCGTGTAGGCCACCAGGGCCTCCACCTGGTAGGCGGGGAACTTGTAGGGCCCCAGGGTAGTGGCCGTGAGCGTGGACACCACCAGCCCCCACGGCACGTAGGCCCCGGCATCGCACACGAAGCGGTTCCGCAGGGCCAGCACGGTGCCGTCCCGCCGCACGGCCACCTCTACCTGGTGGTACTGCTCGCGCTCCTGGACGGTGCTCAGGAGGTCCTCCCGGCGATCCTCCACCCACTTCACGGGGCGGCGCAGGCGGAGCGCCAGCCAGGGGATCAGGACGTCCTCGGGGTAGCACACCAGCTTGGCGCCGAACCCGCCCCCCACCTCGGGCACGGCCACGCGCACCTGGTGGTCCGGGAGCTCCAGCATCTGGGTGAGCACGCGGCGGATGAGATGCGGCGCCTGGGTGGAGGACCACACCTGCAGCTTGCGGGCCCGCGGGTCCCACGCCGCCAGCACGCCGCGCGTCTCCAGCATGCCGCCGCCGCCCCGCGAGATGGCGAGGCGCTCGCGCACCACCAGGTCGGCCGCGCGGAAGCCCGGCTCCACGTCGCCGATGGTCTGCACCGTGCGGGCCGCCAGGTTCGAGTCCAGGTCGTCGTGTACGCGCGGGGCGCCGGGCTCCAGCGCCCGCGCCGCATCGGCCACGGCCGGCAGCGCCTCGTACTCCACCCGGATGAGGTCCAGCGCGTCCTCGGCGGCGTACCGATCCGCCGCCACCACGACGGCCACCGGCTCGCCCACGTAGCGCACGCTGCCGGCGGCCAGGGCGGTGGGCATGCGGGGACGCAACGTGGGCGCCGGGTTCAGGAGGGGGAGGGGGCGCGCCGCCGGGCCGAGGTCCGCCGCCGTCCCCACGAACAGCACGCCGGGGGCGCGGGCGGCCTCCGCCCCGTCGATCCGGCGGATGCGGGCGTGGGCGTGTGGACTGCGCAGGATGGCGGCGTGGAGCATGCCGGGAAGGGTCAGGTCGGCTACGTAGATGCCCTGGCCCGCGAGTAGCCGCGGGTCCTCCCGCCGCCGGATCGGCCGCCCCACGAACCGTGCGCTCTCGTCCATCCTCACTTCCGCCAACGCCCCACCCGCTGCCGCAACTTCGGTAGCGGGGA
>DASPOZ010000014.1:0-3733 GCA_035625755.1 Candidatus Sulfotelmatobacter sp. | reverse complement strand
GGCGCACCCGCGGCACGGCCCGCGGCGGGCCCCCCGGCGGGCCGGGCGGCGTGGCCGCGGCCCAGGTAGGCCTCCCGCACCAGGGGGTCCTCCTGGATCTGGGCCGGCGTGCCGGCGGCGATGACGCGGCCCTCGTGCATGACGGTGATCCGGTCCGAGATCTCCAGCACGCGGTCGATATCGTGCTCGATGAGCAGGATGGCGTATCGCGCCGCCAGCCCTCGGATCAGGGCGGTGATGCGCCCGCGCTCGGCGTCCGGCAGCCCCGCCAGGGGCTCGTCCAGCAGGAGGGCGGTGGGGCGGGTGGCCAGGGCGATCGCGATCTCCAGCAACCGTTGCTCGCCGTGCGCCAGGGTCGCCGCAAGCCGGTCCGCCAGGCCGAGGAGGCCGACGTCTGCCAGGAGCGCAAGGGCCTCCTCCCGGGGGCCGCTCAAGGCGTCGGCCCGCGAGAGGAGATCGAACCGGTGGCCCGAGCGCGCCTGGGCGGCGATACGGACGTTTTCCAGGGCGGTCAGGGTCTTGAAGATGCTGATGATCTGAAAAGACCGGGCCAGCCCCCGGCGGATCCGCAGATGGCTGGCCTCGCTCGTGACCTCACGGCCCTGGAGAGTTACGCGCCCCTCGTCGGGCGGCAGGGTCCCGGTGAGAAGGTTGAAGAGGGTGGTCTTGCCGGCCCCGTTGGGGCCAATGATCGAATGAATCTCGCCCAGCCGCACTTCCACCGACACATCGTTAACGGCGGCGAGCGCGCCGAACCGCTTGACCAGGCCGTCCGTCGAGAGCACGACGGGGTTGCCGGACACCCCCGAGGCGCGCGCGCTCCTGTCGTCCCGACCGCGATCCCCGAGCGGGCCGGGCCGCGCCCCGGCGGCCGCGCGGGCCCAGGGCTCCATCTCCGTCCGGCGCGGACGGGGGGGTCGCCACACACGGGCCACCCCCGCGATCCCCTGGGGAGCGAAGAGGACGCAGAGCACGAAGATGACGCCGAAGGGGATCATCCACTGCTCGGTGAACGAACTCAGCAGGTCCTTGGCGAGGACGAAGGTGAAGGCGCCCAGGGCGGGGCCGAAGAACGTCTGCACCCCGCCGATGAGGGTCATCATGACCACGTGTCCCGAGGTGCTCCAGTGGAGCAGGTCCACCGAGATGTAGCGGAAGATGAAGGCCGACAGGCCGCCCGCGAGCCCGGCGAGCGCGCCGGAGATGACGAAGCCGAGGAACTTGTAGAGGCGGGTATCGTAGCCCAGGCAGGCCGCCCGCCCTTCGTTGTCGCGGATGGCCTGCAGGACGCGGCCGAAGGGGGAGTCCACGATCCGCCAGAGGAGGACGGTGGCGGGAAACACGATGGCGGCGGCGAAGGCATAGTAGGCCAGGTCGGCTTCGATGGGGACGCCCCACACGGGCGCCCGGGAGATGCCGCCCAGGCCGAACTCGCCGCCGGTGACATCGCGCCACTCGAACACGATGAAATAGAAGAGCTGGGCGAAGGCGAGGGTGAGCAGGCTGAAATAGATGCCCCGTTTGCGGATGATCAGGGCGCCCACGGCGGCGGCCGCGATGCCCGCCGCCACCGGGGCCAGCAGCACGGCCGCCAGGGTGGACGGCAACACCCTGAGCTGGACCAGGGCCGCGGTGTAAGCCCCGAGCCCGTAGTACGCGGCGTGCCCGAAGGAGAGCTGGCCGGTATATCCCAGGAGGAAATGGAAGGCGAGGGCGAAGAGCGCGGTGACAAGGATCTCCGTGGCCAGGCCCACCGTGGAACCCAGCAGGGGCACGGCGAAGGGGAGGACCGCTGCGGCCACCAGGAAACACGCCAGGGGGTGGAGGCGGGGGCGGCTCAATCGAATCGCTCCCAGACCTCGCCCAGGAGCCCCCGCGGCCGGACCAGGAGGACGAAGGCCATCAGGACGTAGATAATGAGATCGGACGCGATGGGCCAGAGCATCACCGTGAGCCCGACCACCTCGCCCACCAGGATGCCGGTGATGACGGCGCCCCAAAAGCTCCCGAGGCCGCCGATGGTGACCACGGCGAAGGAGGGCAGCAGGGCGGAGGTGCCCATGGCCGGGTGCACGCCCCAGAGGGGGGCCGCCAGGACGCCCGCGGCCGCGGCCATGACCGTCCCGATGCCGAAGACCACGGTGAAGATGTTGGAGAGGTCGATCCCCATCATCTGCACCATCTCGGGGTCCCGGCTGCCGGCGCGGATGATGCGGCCGTACGGGGTCTTCTCCAGGAACAGCCAGGTGGCCGCCAGCAGGGTCCCGGTGAAGACCAGGATGAAGGACCGGTACGTCGAATACTGGATCCCCCCCACCTGGAGCAGTCCCGAGAAGACGCCCGGGATGTTGAAGGGGAGGCCCGCGGGGCCCCACACGAAGCGGATGCCCTGCTCGACGATGAGGGCGATCCCGAAGGTCAGCAGGAGGCCCAGGCTGGGGTCGCCGGCGTAGACCCGGCGCAGGAGCGCGGCCTCGATGGCCATGCCGAGGAGGGCCACCGCCAGGGGCGAGACGATGAGGGTCGGGCCGAAGCCGATGGCCGGCGAGAGGGCGGCGGCCAGATACGCGCCCAGGGCGAAGAGCACCCCGTGGGCGAAGTTCACCACGCCGATCATGCCGAAGATGATGGAGAGGCCCAGCGCCATGAGCACGTACAGCGTGCCCAGCACGAACCCGTTGAGCAGCTGGACGATGAGCTGGGACATGGGAACGGGGGGGTGCCCGGCCGGCGCCGCGCGGGCGCGCGGGGCGGCGCCGGCCGGCCCGCGGCTAGAGCGGTTCCAGGCCCTTGCAGGGCATCTCGCCCGCCTTTCCCGCGATGGATTCCAGGTCCTCATTGGGGCCGGGAACCTCGCCCATGAGGGCGAAGAGATCGTACTCGTCCTCGGCCTCCTCTTTCTTCTTGGCCCGCATGATGTACATGGGCTGCATGAGCTGGTGATCCAGCATCCGGTAGTAGAGGGGGCGGCCCTTGAACCCATCGAACTTCATCTTCTCGATGGCCTCGACCATGGCCCTGGGGTCCGTGGTGCCGCTGGCCTTGATGGCCTCCACCACCGTCCGGACGCCGAAGTAGCCCTGCCACGAGTCGTTCTCCGGCGGCTTGCCGAACTTCTTGTGGAAGCGCGCCGCGAACTCGGGCGAGCCGGGGGTCTTCTGCTTGTAGTACCAGAGACCGGCCCAGACCCCGCTGAAGGTGTCGATCCCCATGTTCCAGGCGTCGGACTGGTTGATGGTGTAGCCGGAGACCTCCACCTTCCCCCGCAGCCCGAACTCCTTGTACTGCTTCAGGAGGTTGACCAGGGGGATCCCGCCGACGCAGAAGAAGGCCATGTCGGGATTGGCGGCCTTCAGCTTGTTCAGATGGGCGCTGAAGTCGGTGGTCTCCAGGGGGACGTTGTCCGAGCCGAGAACGGCGCCGCCGGCCGCCTGGAGCATGGCGCCCACCTTCTCCGCGGCGAACTGGGCGGCGGGCGTGGAGTGATTGATGAAGTACCATTTGTGGCCCCGGTTCTTCACCAGCCAGGGGACCAGGACGTTGGCCATCTGGGTCATGCTGTGGTCGATGGCGAAGACGTAGCGGTGGCAGCGCTGGCCGTCGTTGTTGCCGGCGGTGTTGATGTAGACCACCTTGCGCTGTTGGGCGAGGTCGCCCACGGCGAAGGCCTCGGCCGAGAGGATGCCGCCCACCAGGCAGTGGACCCGGTCGCGATCCAGGAGCTTGGTGGCCT
>DASPOZ010000013.1:0-3375 GCA_035625755.1 Candidatus Sulfotelmatobacter sp. | reverse complement strand
TGATGATCGTGCGGCTTGATGTAATCCCCGGGGCCCCACACGACGGAGCTGATGAAGAGCCCCTGGCAGCGGTAGAGGGCGTAACTGCCGTGGTTCGGGCGTTTGCCCCGGCCCACGGGCCGTCTGAACTCCTCGGGGAGCGCATCCGGGTTGCGGATGAAGCGCTCCAGAAAGGCCGCGCCGCGCTCGAAGAGCTTGGCCTGGTCCGGTTCGCTCTTGACCAGCTCCTCAAAGTCGGCCGCGAATTCCTGCAGGCCGTAGGCACTCACACTCGCCATCTGGATCCCTCCTGCTCGCGCGGTCCCGGCTTCGGAAAGATACTCGACACCTTAGCATGAGATCGGCCGGTGTTCCAGCGCTCCGGCCCCACTGGATTACGAGCCCGGCGGCGGGCCGTCGTAGGTGAAGGGGATGCGGATGCGCATGGGTTTTTCGCGGGCGCGCTCTTCCAGGACGTGGGCGGCGATGCCGGCGACGCGGCCGAGGAGAAATGCCACGTGCCCCACGTCGGGGGGGAAGCCCAGGTCCAGGAGGACGGCGCCGAGGGCGCCATCGATGTTGATGGGCAGGCCCTTGCCGGCGCGGCGCGAGGCGGCGGCCTGGAGATGCTGCAGGAGCCCGACGGCGCGGCCGGAGACGCCGGCGGCGCGGGCCAGGTCGAAGAGCACGGTGGTGCGCGGGTCCGTGCCGTGGATGCGGTGCCCCAAGCCGGGGATGCGGCGGCCCGCCTCGGCGTGCTCGGCGGCGATGCGCTCGGCGACGGCCTCCGGGGAGGCGCCCTGGCGCTCGGCCCGCGCCAGCCCGTCCACCAGCATCTCCATGGCCTGCTGGCCGGCGCCGCCATGCACGTCCCCGATGGCGAGCACGCCGGCCGCCACAGCGGCGGAGACGGACTGGCGGTTCCCGCTGGCCGCCACACGAGCGGCCAGGGCCGAGGGGGACGACGGGCCGTGGTCCGCGCAGGCCGTGAGGATCGCGTTCCAGAGGCGGGATTCGCCGGGCGTGGGCGCCCTGCCGGAGAGCAACAGGAAGGCCGCGTCCGCGAAGTTGCCGGCGCCCATGAGTTCCTGGATGGGCCGGCCCCGGATCAGGATCTGATCGCGGTCGTAGCTCGTCAGGGCGGACCGCCACGGCTCCATAAGGCCCTTCCAACCGCCAAGGCCCCAAGGGCACCAAGGCCTGTCCCCGTGGCGACCTTGGCATCTTGGCGATTCTAGCAGGATGCTTAAAACTCCCTTTTGCCCAGGCTGCCCAAAAAGGTCCAGATGCAAGGCGGCGCGCGGTGCAAGGCGCGAGGCGTACTTGGTCCGTACGTCGCAGCGCCGCGCGAGCGCGCCAACGCCGCAGATGGGCCTTTTTCAGCAGCCTGTTAGATCACCTTGTCGCGGCGCAGCGCCTCCAGGTCCGTCTCCGTGAGGCCCAGCTCGCCGCAGTACACTTCGCGATTGTGGGCACCGAGCTTCGGGCCGGTCCACCGGATGGCGCCCGGCGTGCCGGTGAGGCGCGGCACGGGGGCCGGCAGGGGGATGGGGCCCACGTCGGGGTCGTCCACCTCGGCGAAAAAATTGCGCGCTATGAACTGGGGGTCCTGGAGGATCTGTTCGATGTCGTACACGGGGGCGGCGGTGGACCCCGCCGTGACGCCCATCTCGTCCAGCTCCTTCAGGGTCCGCGATGCGAAGGCCTCGCCCAGGAACTTGTCCAGGTCGTCGTAGTTGGCCAGGCGGGCCGTATTGTCCTTGAAGCGCGGGTCTTCAACCATCCAGTCCAGGCCCAGCGCCCGAAAGAGGGCCTCGGCGCTGGCCTGCGTGGAACACGAGACGCCTACCCAGCGCCCGTCCTTCGTCCTGTAGGCGTTGCGGGGGGCAGAGTTGTGGGACCGGTTGCCGATCCGCTTCCACACGTATCCGGAGCGCCGGTAGTCGGCGGCCATGGGGCCGAGGATGGCCATGAGCGGCTCGAAGAGGGCCAGATCGATCATCTGGCCGCGGCCGGTGGCATCGCGGTGGCGGAGGGCGGCCATGGCGCCGAAGGCGCCGGCCAGGGCGGCCACCATGTCCGCCAGGGGCATGGGGGGGAGCGTGGGCGGGCCGTCCGCCTGGCCGGTCATGGCGGCGAAGCCGCTCATGGATTCCACCATGGTGCCGAAGCCGGGCCGCTCCCGGTAGGGCCCATCCTGCCCCCAGCCCGAGACGCGCACCATCACCAGCCGCGGGTTCAGGGCGGAGAGCGCATCGTAGCCCAACCCCCACTTCTCCATCCGGCCGGGAACGTAGTTTTCCACCAGCACGTCGCTCTTCCGCACGAGGGCCTTGAACAGCTCCTGCCCCCGGGGGTTCGCCAGGTTCAAGGTGATGGAGCGCTTGTTCCGCCCGTACTGCTTCCAGTAAAGCTGCTCCCGCCCCCACGTGCGCAGCGGGTCCCCGCCCCGCGGGTCTTCCACCTTGATGACGTCCGCGCCGAAATCCGCTAGGTACGTGGTGAGCACGCCGCCCGAGATGATCCGGGCCACGTCTATCACGCGGATGCCGGCCAGCGCGTTCCCATCCATCGGGCTACTCATCTTTCGAAGCCGCGAGCACGCTGGAGGAAGCTCGCAGAGGAATCATGCGGATCAGTTGACCCCGCTTGCCGCAAACGCCGCCTTCGCGGGCGGCGAGGTGAGGAAGCGGATGAACGCCCTCGCCGCATCCGGAGACGCGGCGCCGGGCATCACGCCGGCCGTGTACGTTGTGTAGCTCTGGATCTCGGCAGGGAGCGGACCGACGAGCTGGAGCCCCTTCTTCGTATAGGACACGATCTCGGTCGTCGCGCCGACGCCGATCTCGCTGCCTTTGCCCTTGATGACGTGCTCGAACACCGCCGCGCCGTCCGGGTAGCGCGTGGTCTTGGCCTTGACCGCATCGGCGATGCCGAGACGCTCGAGCAGCTTGGCGAAGTAGATGCCGGTGGAGGCTTCGTTGTACACCAGCGAATCGGCGCGCAGTACCGCCTCTTTCAGCGCATCGGGCGTGGAGATATCCGGCGCCGGCGCGCCGGCACGCACCGCCACGCCTACCCCAACGCGTCCGAGGGCGGCGCGGTCTTCGGCCAGCACCTTCCCGGCCTTCACGAAGTCGTCCAGGACCGCGGGCGGGGCGATCAGGATATCGGCCGCTTCGCCCGTGGTCACCTTCCGGCGCAGAACCGGCGCCGTGGCGAAGGTGAGGCTCACCTGGTTGCCGGTGTCGCGCCGGAACGTTTCGGCGAGGGCCACCAAGGCGGGCTCAACGGCCCCGGCGCTCAGCACCCTGATCTCCGCCGCCTGGGCGGCGGAAACCCACAAGGCCAACAACGCCACCATGGTTGCGGAGATGTTCTTCACCGCATGCTTCT
>DASPOZ010000012.1:0-3980 GCA_035625755.1 Candidatus Sulfotelmatobacter sp. | reverse complement strand
GGGGCGTTCCTCGCCCACGAGGCCCGAAGGGCGGCGCCGCGGGATCCGGGTGGCCCAGCGCCATCCTCCGAGCATCCGGAGAGGGGGAGCTTCTAATGCTGAAGGAGTTTCGTGAGTTTGCGGTCAAGGGCGACATGGTGGATATGGCCGTCGGCATCGTCATCGGCGCCGCGTTCGGCTCGGTCGTCAAGTCCCTGGTCGACGACCTCCTCATGCCCGTGGTCTCGGGGATCATCGGGAAGCCGGATTTCAGTAACCTGTTTCTGCTGCTGAGGAATCCGAGCGGCACGGAGTTCGCCTCCGTCAAGGCCGCGCGCGACGCGGGGGCCGTGGTCTTCGCATATGGTCTGTTCCTCAATGCCATCATTGCGTTCTTGCTCGTAGCGATCGCACTCTTTTTCGTGGTGAGGTCCGTCAACCGTCTCAGGCGCCAGCAAGACCTGGCCCCGGTGGCGCCGGCGGAACCTTCGGGGGCTGAGAAACTTTTGACGGAGATTCGCGACCTGCTCAAGCGCTAAGAATCCTCCTGGAACGACCTGGTCCCCGATCGGATCGCTCGCCGGAGGGATAGGGGGTTTCCATGTGGCAGGGCAGGGTAACGGCGATCCACATCGCCGGTGAGGCGACGGAGCCGATGCAGTCCGTGGCGGAGGTCCGGGCGGTCTCCGGGCGGGGGCTCGAGGGGGACCGCTACTTCCACAAGCGTGGCACGTATTCCAACCATCCCGGGTCCGGGCGGGAGGTGACGCTGATCGAGGAGGAGGCCGTCGAGGCGCTGGCCCGGGAGGCGGGGATCGAGTTGCCGCCCGGCGCCAGCCGGCGGAATATCATGACCCGCGGGGTGCCGCTGAATCACCTGGTGGGGCGGCGCTTGCGCGTGGGGGAGGTGCTGCTGGAGGGCACGCGCCTGTGCGAGCCCTGCGCGCACCTGGAGGGCCTGACGCGGGCGGGCGTCCTGGCCGGCCTCGTGCATCGCGGCGGGCTGCGCACCATCATCGTAACGGGGGGCATAATCCGCATCGACGATCTCGTCCGCCCCGCCGAATAGGCACGGGGGCTTCCGGTTCCGAGTTCCTCGTTCGTCATTCCCTGAAATGTCGCCAGGGCGCGGGGGCCGCGGGCGGCCAGCGACGAACCCGGAACAAGGCATAGCATGCGCATCATGCTGGCCCACAAGATCCTGATCGGCACCGCTGCGGCGTTCTTCGTCTTCTACGGCGGTTGGGAGATCCTCCACGCCACCCGAGGCGGCGGCGCATGGGGCCTCGCCCGGGGCCTCGTCGCCTTGGCGGTGGCGGCCGCACTGTGGTTCTATTTCGCGTACCTGCTCCGCAAGCGCACCATCTCCGGCCTCGCCGACGGCTTGACGAGACCCCGTAAGGCGCCCTAGTACGACTGTGTCACAAGAAGGCTTTCGCCCACCTTCTCGGCCGCATTCAGATGATCCCGTTTGCCAAGTTGGAATCGGCAGTAACGCGCACCATGCTGCCGGCACCTACCGGGGGGTCTTTGCATTGAGGAAGTGCTTGACAGGCGGCGGGCGCGGACGGTATGGGGTACCACGGTGCAGGCCAACCGCAACGGGACCGGCCCGGCTGTGGGATGAACCGAAGGTCTCGCCAAAGGACTCGCGCTGCGGCACTCGCGCTGAGATGTTCTGCGGTCTCCCCGCCCATATGGCAAGGGCCGGGGACCACCGTTCGCGCGATGCGTGGCCGACGGGGAGTGAAGGCGGCGGACCCGAGGGGATATCGGGGTGCCGGCACTGGCCCGTGGAGCGCGTCCACGCGCCATGGTCTGTTGAAGGGGCGGAGCCTGCCGGCGGTTGTGGCGGGAGGCGCTGCTGAGGGTGCGGCAGATCGCCGCACTTCGTGGAGAGACTCATGAGTCGCCGTGGAAAGACATGGATTCTCGTGGGTGCGGCGCTTGTGGTGGTTATCGCCGTCGCGCTGGCGGCGCTGCCGGAGATCGTCCGCCGGGTGGCCATCAGCAAGCTCGCGGCGGCCACGGGGCGGTCCGTCGCCATCGAGAAGGTTGAGCTCAATCTCTTCACCGGCCGGCTGATGGTGAAGGCCTTCCGTCTGGGAGACCGAGGCCGGCCCGAGGCCTTCGCGCAGTTCGATCAGCTCACCGTCCGGTTCCGCCTGCTCCCCCTGGTCAGCGGCCTCCTGCGGTTGGACGAGGTGGCCCTCGCCGCCCCGGCGCTACGCGTGGTCCGCACCGGGCCGACGGAGTTCAACTTCTCCGACTTGATGGCGGCGCCGGCCGCCAAGGAGGCTCCGGAGCCTCCGAAGAAGAAGGGCCTGCCTCTCGACGCTGCCGTGGGAAAGTTCACCCTGGCCGGGGGGACGATCCGGTTCGAGGACACGGTGGTCTCGCCCCCCCGGACGTGGAACGCGGATGGGCTGGCCGTGGAGGTGGCGGACCTTTCGACGCGCAGCGGTGCGCCGGGCGGGGCCGCCACCGTGAGCCTCACGCTGGCGGGGACACCGATCTCGCTGAAGGCCACCGATCTGCGGCTCGCGCCCGCGAACGCGCGGGCGACGCTCACCATTCAGGGCTTCGACCTGGCGCTCCTGCTCCCGTACGCGCCCCCCGACGCCCCGGCGACGCTCCAGAGCGGTCGCTTCAGCGCCTCGCTGGCGCTGGGGCAGGCGGGCGATACCAGCCGGGCGGACGGCGAGGTGCGCCTCGAGAACCTCGCCGTGGTCCGGCGCGGCCAGGCCTCGCCCTCCCTCACCATGCCGGCGCTGGTCGTGGCCCTCAAGGACATCGCGGCGACGGGCGGGGCGGTGACGGCGGGCCGGATCGAGGTGACGGGGGACCCGACGGTGTTCGACACGAGCCTCTCGCCGGCGCCACGGTACGACATCAAGGCCCTGAAGGCCGTGGTGGAGGAGGCGACGTGGCCGCCCAAGGGGCCGGCCCGGGTGGCCGTGACGGCCGAGGTGCCGCGGGGCGGCAGCCTGGACGCGCGGGGCACCGTGGGGCTCAGCCCCCTGGCGGCGAACCTCCAGATCGCGCTGAAGGGCATCGACCTGACGCTGGGCCTCCCCTACGTGCCGGCGGACTCTCCGGCGACCCTCAAGAGCGGCCGGCTGGCGGCCAACCTGGTGATCGCCCACGCCGCCGATGCGGGCAGCCGCGCCGACGGCACCATCCGCCTCGAGAACCTGGCGGCACTCCGGCGCGGGCAGGACGCGCCATCCCTCTCGGTGCCCGCCCTCACCGTGGGCCTCAAGGATATCGTCGTGACGCCGGCCCTGGAAGTGAGGGCGGGCCGCATCGAGGTGGCCGGCGACCCCACCGTCTTCGACACGAACCTCTCCCCGCCCGCGGCGTACGACCTGAAGGCGCTCAAGGTTGTGCTTGAGCGGGCCACCTGGCCTCCCAAGGGGCCGGTCCAGGTGGCGGTCAGCACCCAACTGCCGCGGGGCGGCAGCCTGGATGCACGGGGCACCGCCACCCTGAGCCCTGTGGGAGCGGACCTGAAGGTGGCCGCCAAGGATCTCGACGTGGGGCTGGCCCAACCCTACCTGCCCATTGCGGCGCTCGTGGGGGGAAAGGCGGAGGCGGACCTTGCCGTGGTCGCCGCCCTGGCGCAGGAGTTGACGGCGACCGTCAAGGGAAGGGCGGCCGTGGCCCGTCTCTCCCTGGGGCCGCAAGATGCGCCGGTGCTCGGCGCGGAGAGCATCGAGGCCAGCGGCGTGGACGTGGCGTGGCCGACGCGCGTGGCGGTGGACCGGGTGGTGATCCGCAAGCCCTCGGCGACCCTCGAACGGGACCCACAGAACAGGTTTCCCATCCTGCTCCTCCTGGCGGGTGGCCCCAAGCGCACGGCCGCCGCGCCCCCCGGGGGGGCGGCGGGAAGCAGCCGGGCGCCTGCGCCGCCGGCCCCCCCCTCCGCCGGGCGGCCGGGGCCGGCGCTCGCCATCGAGGTCGGCGAGATCGTCATCGAAGACGGCTCCGCTCGCCTCGTG
>DASPOZ010000011.1:0-5134 GCA_035625755.1 Candidatus Sulfotelmatobacter sp. | reverse complement strand
GCCTGCGAGGCGCTCCGCCTGGCGCAGCAGATGCCCAAGGTCGCCGCCCTGGCCGCCGAGACCCTGTCGCGGGAGACGGTGATCCGGCCCCTCCTCCAGAAGTTCGTGACCGACGCCAAGGATACGCGCGACCAGGTGGTTGAGGTCTTCGTGCTCATCGGGCCGCCGGCCGTGGGGCCGCTGCTGGAACTCTTCTCCCACAGCGACCGGGGGCTGCGCCGCGCCGCCTGCACCGCCGTAACCCGCTTCGGGGCCGCGGCCATCGGCCCCCTCCTGGAGCGGCTGGAGCGCCCCAACCTGTCCTGGTACGTGGTGCGAAATATCCTCATGGTGCTGGGCGAGATCGGGCAGGAAGTCTCGCTGGACTTCCGCAAGTACATCCGCCACGAGCACCAGCGGGTCCGGGAGGAGGCGGTGACCGCGCTGGGACGCCTGCGGGTGGCAGAGGCCGAGCCGCTCCTCCTCAACGCCCTGCGGGACCCCCACCCGGACGTCCGGGCCCGCGCCGTGGCCAGCCTCGGGGCCCTGCGGACCAAGAACATCGGCGCCGTGCACTACATGGCCGAGGCCATCCGCCGCAAGGGCCCCGGCGAGAGGGAAGAGGACGATACGGTGCAGTTGCAGGTCTGCGCCGCCTTCCAACAACTCGGAAACTTCCGCTACGGGGGCGCGGGACGGATCGAGGCCGTGCTGGCCGAGGCCCTGGCGGGCCCGGGGAAGCGAGGGTTCCTGGGGATGTTCGGCGGGGCCGGCGGCAGGCCCAAGAGCCCCGCCGTGCGCGCGGCCCTCATCGAAACGCTGGGCGCCATCGGGACGGCCGCCTCGGCCGACGCCCTGCGGCGCGTGGTCGAGACCGAGGGCGGGGCGCTGGCCGTCCGCGCCCACGAGGCCCTCAAGAAGGCCCAGGCCCGCCCCACCTAAACACCAGGCATGAGCAATGAGCAACGAGCAACGAGTAGGGGCTCAGCGCTCGTCGCTGCCTGTGGCCAGTCCTAGTCTCCTGCCCCCCACTCATTGCTCATAGCTCATTGCTCATTGCTCGGCGGTCAGAGGAGGCCGAGGTTCTTGGCCTTGATGTCCCGGTACCCCTCCGGCTGCGGCTTGAGCGTGGCCCGCACGTAGCGCACGAAGGCGTCCCGCGAGGGCAGGCGCAGGGCCAGGTTGAACTTCCGCTCGAACCCGATGGTGGAGGACGCCTTGCGATTCATGTTGGCCCCGCCGCAGGGCGAGGCCCCGAAGTGGGCGGGGAACACCTCGAGGCCGTCCTCCAGCGGCAGCAGCTTCCCGAAGATGCTGTCGTACAGGATGGCGGCCTGACGCACCGGGAGGTCCGGCTCGGCATCGTCCAGCACCAGGTCCGGCCGCCCCACGTCCCCCACCATCAGCGTGTCCCCCGTCAGGACGAACCAGGGGACCGATCCGCGCGACCGGTCCTCCACCAACAGCGAGACGCTGTCGGTGGTATGCCCCGGGGTATGGAGGGCCGCCAGGTGCACCTGGCCCACGTCAATGGTGGTGCCGTCCGTCATCCGCTCGAAGGGGAACGCCGCCAACGCCGCCTCGTGGAGATGGTAGGCGGCCCCGGCGGCCGCAGCCAGGGCCCTGCCGCCGGAGAGGTGATCCCCGTGCACGTGGGTATCGATCACGTGGGCGATGCGCAGGCCGCGCTCGGCGGCGGCGCGCAGGTACGGCGCCGGGCCCGCCTGGGGATCCACCACGGCGCACGTCCCGTTGGACCCGCAGCCCACCAGGTACGCCGCGCACCCCGCCTGCTCCTGGAGCATCTGCACGAAGATCATCGCTTTCCCCCTACGCCCCGCTCACCACGAAATCCTGCCCCACGCACTCCGCGGTGAACAGGCCCGCAGGAGGCCGCTCAAAAGGGTCCAGATGCAAGGCGGCGCGCGATGGGCCGAGTGAGGCGTACTCCGGGTACGCCGCAGCGAGCGCGCGAGCGCGCCAACGCCGCAGATGGGCCCTTTTCAGCGGCCGACCTACCGCTTGTCCCAGCAGGGCACCGGGTAGACCAGTCCCTTCTCCCGGATCGCGTCGGGATACACGGTGGTGATCTTCCCGTCCTGGATCTGGATGATGCCCTGGCCCCCCTTCACGTTCTTGCCGTTCTCGGCCCACCTGGTGGGGCCCCAGAAGGTCTCCACATCCGTGCCCAGGAGCGCGGCGCGCACCTTGTCCGTCTCGGTGGAGCCGGCCTTCTCGATGGCCATCTGCAGCAGTTGCCCCGCCGCCGTGCCGGAGGCGATGTGGTACCCGGCCGGCTCGCCGTACTTGTCCTGGGCGCGCTTCGCGTAGTCCTTCGCCGAGCCGTACTCCGGCCCCTTCCAGCCCATGGTGGGGAGCCACCATGCCGACCCCAGGACGAACTCCGAGTCCTTCCCCAATTCCTTGGAGAAGCTGGGCAGCTCGGGGCCCACGGAGAAGGCCATCATCTTCGGGCAGAGCCTCAGTTCCTTGGCCTGCTTGGTGGCCAGGACCGACGCCTGGAAGAAGCTGGCCACCACCACCACGTCCGGATTCTTGGCCTTGATCTGCGTCAGGAACGCGGAGAGGTCGGTGGCCGGGGCGGGGTACTTGTCGTTGTACACCACCTCGTACCCCAGCCGCTTGGCGTGCTCCTGCGTCCCCTGGGCCGCCAGCAGCGTGAAGGGCTGGTTGCCCGCGAGGATCGCCAGGGTCTTGGGCTGGGGGGCCAACTTGGCCCCCATCTCCAGGAAGGACCGGAAGTAGGACGAGGCGGGAGGCAGCACCGAGAAGACGTACTTGAACCCGCGCTCGTAAATCGTATCGGAATTGGCCTGGGGGGCCATGGTGAGGATCTTGTACTTCTCCCCGATCACGCTGGTCTGCTGGGTGATGGGGCTGGAGAAGGGGCCCAGGATGAACTGGACCTTATCCTGAGTGATCAGCTTCTCCGTGAGGTCTACGGCGGTCTGGGCCTCCGACTTGTCGTCGTAGAAGACCATCTCCACCTTCATCCGCTTCCCGCCCACGTTGATGCCCTGCTTGTTCACCTCCTCGAGCCAGAGCTGGTACCCGCGGTACACCTGGGTGCCCTCGTGGGAGAAGTTCCCCGTGAGGGCCACGGCCGCGCCCACCTTGATGGTCTGCGCCGGGGCCGGCGCCGCCGCGGTGCCCCACAGCCCCACCGCTACCGCGAAGAGTGTTATGCCTCGTCGCATGGCATCCTCCTACCTCGACCTTGCTGCCTATCCACGCCCACTCCCTCGCCCCCTCGCCGCGTCGCCGTCCACCCGGTCACCGGCAGCTAGATCCCCAGGTACGCCGCCCGGACCTCCTCGGACCGCAGCAGTTCCTCGCTGGGGCCCTGGAGGGCCACCCGGCCGTGGGCGATCACGTAGCCGCGGGAGGCCAGCTCCAGGACCATCTGCACGTCCTGCTCCACCAGGAGCAGCGTCGTCCCCGCGCGGTGCACCGCCCGCAACGCCTCCACCAGGCGCTCCACGACCACGGGCGCCAGGCCCAGGGACAGCTCGTCGATGAGGAGCACCTCGGGCCGGCCCATGAGCCCGCGCCCGATGGCCACCATCTGCTGCTCGCCCCCCGACAGGGTGCCGGCCAGCTGGTCTCGCCTGTCGGCCAGCACCGGGAAGAGGGCGAGCACCCGCTCCAGGTCCGCCGCCACCGCGGCCCGGGCGGCCCGCCGCGTGTAGGCGCCCATCATCAGGTTCTCCCGCACGGTCATCCCGGCGAACACCTGGCGGCCCTCCGGCGCGTGGGCCACGCCCGCGGCCACGCGGCGGTCGGGCGGCAGGCCGGTGATGTCCGTCCCCTTGAAGGTCACGCGGCCGCCCCGGGCCGGAAGCGTCCCCGAGATGGCCCGCAGCAGCGTGGTCTTCCCGGCCCCGTTGGACCCGATGAGGGCCACCGCCTCGCCCGGCGCCACGGCGAGCGACACGCCCCAGAGCACCTGCACGTCCCCGTAGCCGGCGTCCAGCCCCTCCACGGCCAGGAGCGGCTCCGCGGGCGCAGCGGCCGTGGCGGCCGGCCGGGCCCCGGGCGCGCCGGCCGTCACGGCCCCGCCCGCCGACGCGCGGCGTAGCCGCGCCCGAGATAGGCCTCGATCACCTGGGGGTCCGCCGCCACCTCGCGGGGGGCCTCCAGGGCGATGCGCCGCCCGTGCTGGAGCGCCAGGATGCGGTGGGAGATGCCCATGATGGCCTTCATCACGTGCTCGATGACCAGGATGGTGATCCCCCGGCGGTTCACCTGC
This sequence comes from Candidatus Sulfotelmatobacter sp., assembly GCA_035625755.1. GTDB lineage: Bacteria > Methylomirabilota > Methylomirabilia > Methylomirabilales > DASPOZ01 > DASPOZ01. The sequence continues at coordinate 885 of DASPOZ010000011.1, read as the reverse complement.
TGAATGAGGCCCATGGCCCACTCGACCTCCGTGGCGTTGAGGCCGGCCATCACCTCGTCCAGCAGGAGGAGGGCCGGTTCCATGGCCAGCGCCCGGGCCAGCTCGAGCCGCTTGCGGTCCGCGATGGTCAGCGAGGTCACGGCGGCGGCGCCCTTCGGCCCCAGGCCCACGAACTCCACCACTTGGTCGGCCGCGGCGAGGGCGGGGCGGGTGGGCAGGCCGCCGGCCCGCCGGCCGAACATGGCGCCCACGGCCACGTTCTCTCGCACGGTGAGGCCCTTGAGGGGCTTGACGATCTGAAAGGTCCGGGCCACCCCCATCCCGGCGATGGTGTGGGGGGGCAGGCCGGTGATGGCGACGCCGCGGAGGCGGATCACGCCCGCCGTCACGGGGAGCAGGGCGCTGATGAGGTTCAGCAAGGTGGTCTTCCCGGCCCCGTTGGGCCCGATGATGCCGAGGATCTCCCCCTCGCGCACGTCGAAGGAGAGATTGTCCACGGCCGGCAGGCCGCCGAACTGCCGCGTCACCCCCTCCACCTCAAGCAACGCCACCGCGCCACCAGGCAATGAGCAATGAGCAATGAGCAATGAGAACGAAGGCCCGAGGCACACCCCCCACACTCATTGCTCGTTCCTCATTGCTCATTGCTTCTTTAGATCCTGTTGGCGCGCAGGTCGGCCAGCACGGCCGCCGCGGAGAATCGCTTGCGCGCCAGGTCCATGAACCCCGCCGGCATGAAGATGACCACGAGGGCGATCACCGCGCCCAGGATCAGCATGTGGCCGCGGAGGAACCTGCCCCAGATGAAGGCCTGGAGCAGCTCCAGGATGATGGCGCCTGCGATGGGCCCCAGGAAGGTGCCGGCGCCGCCCAGCAGCATGATGA
>DASPOZ010000010.1:0-2430 GCA_035625755.1 Candidatus Sulfotelmatobacter sp. | reverse complement strand
CCTGGGCGTGGTCGCCGTGAACCACCTGCCGGCCCGCCCCTGCCAGATCGTCTTCGCCCTGCTCCTCGCGTTCGCGGCGGCCCGCCTGGTGCTCAACCGGTCCACCCGGGAGGACACGGCGGGGTCCGCTCGGATCCGGGTCGCCAGGTTGGCCGGCCGGGCCGCATAGGAAATCCGGCGCGCGCGAAGCACGTCTTCTCCCCCTCCTTCCTGGTCGGGCCCGGGCCGACGCCGCACCCTTCGTTTCTCCCGAGCTCCGTAGCCACAGGACATCCTGCGAGCCCCCGGCGAAGCCCCGCCTTTCGCCCGCTTTGAGAGTTTCTGAAATCCCGCACCAAGTGCTGATCGACTGCGGCCGATCCCCGGGCGTGCCGCGCGCTTCCGAGGGAATTTCTTGCCCGGCGCAACGTTCTCCCTGCGAGGCCCCGGCCGGATGGGATCGCCGCCGCACGGCCAGATCTCGCCACCAGTGATGCGGCCTCACCGGAGGGAGTGGCCAGGGGCGGCGGGATGCGCCTTGACCGTGCCGGGCGGCGGATGCTAGATTCTCGAAGGAAATTCACAGGGTTCCGGCCAACCGCCGCCTTCGGCTGCCCCACCGGCGGAATCCCGAAAGGCAGATCGCCCACCCCCATGGCAGCGACGGAAGCCGCCACCACCCTCCGCATCGATCCCGAGCGCCTGGCCCGCGACCTGGCGGGGCTGGCCCGCATCGGGATCGGGGAGGACGGCTCGGTCAACCGCCTGGCCTTCTCCCTGGCGGACCTGCGCGGCCGCCACTACATGATCCACCTGCTCCAGCGGGCCGGCATCGCCGTGCGCATGGATGGCATCGGCAACCTCATCGGCCGCATCGAGGGGCGGGATCCCCGCGCCCCGGCCGTGGCCCTGGGATCGCATATCGATTCGGTCCCCCACGGCGGCCGCTTCGACGGCAGCGTGGGCGTGGTGGCGGCCCTGGAGGTGGCGCGCGTCATCCGCGCGTGCGGCCTGCCCACCGAGCGGCCGGTGGAGGTGCTGATCTTCGTGGCAGAGGAATCGAGCCGCTTCGGCCTCTCCACCATCGGCAGCTCCGCCATGGCCGGGGATGCCGATCCGGCGCGGCTGCTGGGGCTGACCGACCGCAGCGGCCAGTGCCTGGGGGACATCCTGTCGCGCTTCGGGATCACCGACGACGATGTGGCGGCCGCCCGCCGGGCGCCGGGCGAGATCGGCCACTACCTGGAGCTGCACATCGAGCAGGGGCGGATCCTGGTCGAGGAGGGGAAGCCGGTGGGCGTGGTGCGGGCGGTGGCGGCGCCCTGCCGCCTCCGGGTCACCTTCACCGGGCGGGCGGACCACTCGGGGGCCACCCCCATGCACCTCCGGCGCGACGCGCTGGCCGCCGCGGCCCGCCTGGTGGTGGCGGTGGAGGACGCCTGCCGTGCGCCCCGCGCGGTGCCCGTGGTGGGGACCGTGGGGGCCCTCGAGGCGCGGCCGGGCGCGATGAACGTGGTGCCAGGCGAGGCCACGCTCTGGATCGACCTGCGCAGCACGTCCCGGCCGGAACGAGACGCGGTGCGTGATGCGCTGATGGAGGCGGCGCGCCGGATCGCGGGCGAGCGCCTGTTGCGCTTCGCCGTGCACACCGTGATGGAGGACGACCCCGTGCTGCTGGACCCCGGGGTGTGTTCCCTCCTGGAACGGCTCTGCGTGCGGCGGGGCGTGGCCTACCGCCTGATGGACAGCGGCGCCGGGCACGACGCCATGAAGATGGCCCGCATCGCCCGCGCCGGCCTCCTCTTCGTCCCCAGCCGCGAGGGGGCGAGCCACAACCCCCGCGAATGGACGGCGCTGGCGGATATCGCGGCCGGCGCCCAGATCCTCCTGGAGGCGGCCATCGCGCTGGCGGGGCAGGCCCATGCCTGAGGTGGTGCTCATGGACGAAGAGGAGGTGCGCCGGGCCCTGGACCGGATGGCCTTCGAGATGCTCGAGCGCTTCCGGGGGACGCAGGGGCTGGGCCTCATCGGGATCCGCACCCGCGGCGAGTTCCTGGCCCGCCGCTTCCAGGCGGCCCTGGAGCGCCTGGAGGGGAGCAAGGTGCCGGCCGGCGCCCTGGACATCACCGTGTACCGCGACGACTTCGACGCGCTCCAGGAGCACATCCGCGTGGTCGGCAGCCAGATCGATTTCGAGGTGCGCGGACGGCACATCATCTTGGTGGACGACGTGCTGTACACGGGGCGCAGCGTGCGGGCCGCCATCGATGCCATCATGGACCTGGGGCGGCCCAGCTCCCTGGCCCTGGCCGTGCTGGTGGACCGGGGTCACCGCGAGCTGCCCATCACGGCGGACTTCGTGGGCCGCACCGTGGCCACGGCGCGGAACGAGGAGGTCCAGGTCCAGCTCCGCGAGGTGGACGGGGCGGATCGGGTCCTCCTCCTGAAACC
>DASPOZ010000009.1:0-2854 GCA_035625755.1 Candidatus Sulfotelmatobacter sp. | reverse complement strand
AAGGTCTCCGGCGGCCTGCACGGCGTGGGCGTCTCGGTGGTCAACGCCCTCTCCGAGTGGCTGGAGGTGGAGACCTGGCGGGATGGGCGCAAGCACCGCCAGCGCTACCAGCGGGGGAAGCCCGCGGAGGACATCGAGGAGATCGGCCGGGCGCGCCGCACGGGGACGCGGGTCACCTTCAAGCCGGACCCGGAGGTCTTCGAGGACACCGCCTTCAGCCTGGACGTCCTCAGCAACCGGCTGCGCGAGCTGGCCTTCCTCAACAAGGGGCTACGCATCGCCCTCACCGACGAGCGCGCCGCCGCCCCCGTCCAGCGCGAGTTCTGCTACACGGGCGGCATCAAGTCCTTCGTGGAACTGCTCAACGAGAACAAGGCGGTCCTCCACCCCAAGCCCATCTACATCGAGCAGACCCGGGGCGATGTGATCGTCGAGGTGGCCATCCAGTACAACGACGGCTATGCCGAGAGCGTCTTCTCCTTCGCCAACAACATCAACACCGCGGACGGCGGCACGCACCTCATCGGATTCCGCTCCGCCCTCACCCGCACCATCAACAGCTACGCCGCCGGCCGGGACCTGGTGAAGGACCTCAAGGCCAGCGTCACCGGGGACGACGTGCGCGAGGGGCTCACCGCCGTCATCAGCGTGAAGCTGCCCAACCCCCAGTTTGAGGGACAGACCAAGGGCCGCCTCAACAACCCGGACATCAAGGGCATCGTCGAACAGATCGTCAACGAGAAGCTCGGGGAGTTCCTGGAGGAGCACCCGGCCGTGGGCCGCAAGATCGTGGACAAGGCGGCCGAGGCGGCCCGGGCCCGCGAGGCGGCCCGCAAGGCCAAGGAGCTGGCCCGCCGCAAGGGCCCCCTGGACACCGAGCTGCCGGGGAAGCTGGCCGACTGCAGCGAGCGGGACCCCGCCCTCTCGGAGCTGTTCATCGTCGAGGGGGACTCGGCCGGCGGCTCGGCCAAGCAGGGGCGGGACCGGCGCTTCCAGGCCATCCTGCCCCTGCGGGGGAAGATCCTGAACACCGAGCGGGCCCGCGCGGACAAGATGCTCTCCTCCGAGGCGGTCCGCACCCTGGTGGCGGCCGTGGGCGCCGGCATCGACCCCGAGTTCGACCTGGCGAAGCTCCGCTACCACCGGGTCATCGTCATGACCGACGCCGACGTGGACGGCGAGCACATCCGCACGCTGCTGCTCACGTTCTTCTTCCGGCACCTCCGCGAGATCGTGGACGGCGGGCACCTCTTCATCGCCCAGCCGCCGCTCTTCAAGGTGAAGCGGGGCAAGGCCGAGCGCTACCTGAAGGACGAGCGGGCCCTGGAGGAGTACCTGCTGGAGGCGGCCACGGAGGGCGTGGAGGTGCAGGCGGCCAAGAAAGGCGACCAGGCGTGGGCCGGCGCCCGGCTGGGGGGGTTGCTGCGCAAGGCGGCCGCCTGGGGCCGCTGCCTGCGGGCCGCGGAGAAGCGGGGTCGCAACGCCGAGGTGGTGGCCGCCCTGATCCAGGCGGGCGGCGCCCCGCGCGGGGCCCTCAAGGACGAGGCGAAGGCCCGCCGCCTGCTGGAGAAGGCGCTGGCCGCGCTGGCCCGCCAGGCCGATCAACTGGGGCCGGCCGAAGGCCACGCCGAATGGGACGAGGACGAGGAGAGCTACCGCCTCCACATCACCGTGGGGCGCGAGGGCCAGAAGGCGACCGGCGCCATCGATCAGGCCCTGGTCGCCTCGGCGGAATATCGGGAACTGGTGGCCGCCGCCGAGGCCCTGGAGCCCCTGGGCCGCCCCCCCTACGTCGTGGTGGCGGGCGACGAGCGCCTGGAGGCCGCATCCTGGTCGGACCTGCTGGGCAAGAGCCTGGACGCGGCCAAGAAGGGCATGACCATCCAGCGCTACAAGGGCCTGGGTGAGATGAACCCCGAGCAGCTCTGGGAGACCACCATGAACCCCGAGACCCGCACGCTGCTCCGGGTGCAGGTGGAGGACGCCCTGGCCGCGGAGCAGATCTTCACCACCCTGATGGGGGACCAGGTGGAGCCCCGCCGGTCCTTCATCGAGACGCATGCACTGGAGGCGGCGAACCTGGACATCTAGCGGGCCGCTGAAAAGGGCCCAACATCTCTCCCCGCTGCCCCGGCGGCAGCGGGTGGGGCGTTGGCGCGGGCGCTCGTCGCTGCGGCGTACCCACCACGTACGCCTCGCTCCTCGCCACCCGCGCCGCCTTGCATCTGGACCCCTTTGAGCGGCCCGCGCGGACCGAGTCGTTAGACACCACGTTCGCGCGCCGCGGCAGCGGCCGCACTCCGGAGAGGCATCGTGCCCGAGGGGAACGACCAAATCGCGCAGCAACGCATCGGGGATGTGCACCCGACGGACATCCACGAGGAGATGCGGCGGTCCTATCTGGACTACGCCATGTCCGTCATCATCGGCCGGGCCCTGCCCGACGTGCGCGACGGGCTCAAGCCGGTGCACCGGCGCGTCCTCTACGCCATGCACGAGATGGGGCTGCTGTTCAACCGGCCCCACAAGAAGGCGGCCCGGGTGGTGGGCGACGTCATGGGGAAGTACCACCCCCACGGCGACGCCGCGGTGTACGATACCATCGTGCGCCTGGCGCAGGACTTCTCCATGCGCTACCCCCTGGTGGACGGGCAGGGGAACTTCGGCTCGGTGGATGGGGACCCGCCGGCGGCCATGCGGTACACCGAGGTGCGCCTGGCCCGCATCGCCGGCGAGATCCTGCGCGACATCGACAAGGACACGGTGGACTTCGTCCCCAACTACGACGACAGCACCGTGGAGCCGGTCTCCCTCCCCACGGTCCTCCCCAACCTCCTGGTGAACGGGTCGGCCG
>DASPOZ010000008.1:0-24640 GCA_035625755.1 Candidatus Sulfotelmatobacter sp. | reverse complement strand
CGCGTCCCGCGTGGTGCCTGGCTCGGGACTCACCACCACGCGCTCCTCGCCCAGGAGACGGTTGACGAGGGAGGACTTGCCCACGTTGGGGCGGCCCACGATGGCCACCGTCGTCCCGGGCTCGGGGCGCGCGGCCTCCGCGCCGAGGGGGATCAGGGCCGCGATGTGGTCCAGCAGGTCGTCCACCCCGCGCCCCGACTCCGCGGCCACGGGCACGGCGGGATCGATCCCCAGGGAGGCGAAGTCGGCGGCCAGCGGCTCGGCCTGCGCCGTGTCCACCTTGTTCACGGCCAGGACCAGGGGGGCCTTGGCCCGCCGACGCAGCAGGCGGGCCACCTCGGCGTCCGCCGGGGTGAGCCCCTCCAGGGCGTCCACCACGAGGACCACCACGTCGCACCCCACCAGGGCGGCGCACGCCTGGACCTTGATCTGGGCCAGCAGGCCCGTCTCGGCCCCCGGGTCCAGCCCGCCCGTGTCCACCACGGTGAACCGGCGGCCCAGCCATTCGCACTCGCCGGTGATCCGGTCCCGCGTGACGCCCGGCCGGTCGTCCACGATGGCCCGGCGGCCCCCCACCATTCGGTTGAACAGGGTGGACTTCCCCACGTTCGGGCGTCCGATGATGGCGATCACGGGCGGTTGGGTCACCATCCCGTCCCCTGCCCCCCACCCCCGTTGCCGAGGGCGGCGGCACCATCTCTCCCGTGGCCGCCGCGGACGGCGGCACCATCTCTCGCGTGGCCGCCCAGGACGGCGGCACCATCTTTCGCGTGGCCGCCCAGGACGGCGGCCACGAGGGCCGCCGCCGTGGGAGGGACCAGGCGCGCGCGGCCCGCCACGGCCGGGTCCGCGTTCAGGGCGGCGAGGGTGACGTCGTCCAGGAAGAGATCCGTCCCCCGCTTCGCCGCGATGGCCGGGATCAGGATGCTGTCCGCCCCGGCGGCCCGCTCCCGCGCGGTGGCCCCGATATCGCCCCCCGCCAGCAGCCCCGCGCACCCCACCGTGCCGCCGAAGTAGCGGTTCGGCACGGGCAGGAGGCCCACGCGGAGGCCGGCCACCTCGTTGAGTCGCTGCAGGGCCCGCCGGAGGACGGGCGCCGCCAGCGTGCCCGTGATCGCGAGCACGCGGCGCCGGCCCCCGGCCGGGAGGGCCGGCGGCAGCCTGCGGGCCAGGCGCGCGAAATCGTCGAGGAACTGACGGGAATTCCCCACCCCGTTGTCCAGTTGGGGGAAGCCTTCATAGGCGGGGGCGGCCGGGAACGGCCGGCCGGCCAACAGGTAGAACTCGTCCGAGGGGAAGGCGAACCGGGTCCCCAGGCGGCGCCGGTAGTCCCGCCGCCAGGCCGCGGCGCGGTCCAGGAGGGCGCGGGCATATGCGGCGTCCGGGGGCACGATGGCGGGCAGGCGGGCCCGGTGGGCGGTGAGCCCCACGGGCACCAGGGCCACCGTGCTCACCCAGGGATGGAACTTCTCCAGGTCGGCCAGGCTCCGTTCCAGATGCGCCCCATCGTTCAGCCCGGGGCACAGCACCACCTGGCAGTGCATGTGGATCCGCCCCGCGGCGAAGCACGCGATCTGCTCCAGGATATTGGGCGCGTGGGGGTTCCCCAGGAGGCGGTTGCGGAGGTCCCACTCGGTGGCGTGCACGGACACATAAAGCGGGCTCAGGCGCTCGGCCACGATCCGTTGGGCATCCGCCGGCGTGAGGTTGGTGAGGGTGGCGAAATTCCCGTGCAGGAAGGAGTGCCGGTAGTCGTCGTCCTTGAAGTTGAGCGCCCGGCGCGCCCCTCGCGGGTTCTGGTGGGCGAAGCAAAAGGCGCACCGATTGTTGCACGCCCGCATCCCCAGCGCAGGGACCTGCAGGCCCAGGTCCTCCGTCCAGGGCTTGGTCACGTGCGCGCTGCGCACCGCGCCGCTGCCGTCCCGCCAGGCGAGGTGCAGCTCCTCGCCGGCGGCGTGGAAGCGGTAGGCCAGCGCGTCCGGGACGGGGGCACCGTTGATGGTCAGGAGTCGGTCCCCGGCGCGGAGCCCGGCCCGCTCCCCGGGCGACCCGGCCCCCACCTCTTCGATTCGCAGTCCCGCGGTCTCAGTCGCCATTGCCTTTCGACCCGCGCCCGGGCCACCGGGGCCGGGTGGCGCTCGCCGGGTTCCGGGGGATCACGCCTCACCCAGGTGCCGGGCGCCCCGGATCACGTAGTCCAGGCCCGACAGAACCGTGGCGGCCGCCGTCAGGCCCAGCAACGGGAGGGGTGCCCGTCCCGCGATGGCCCCCCAGTGGACGTTGACGACCATGGTGTACAGAAGCGTGGAGAGTTGAAGCACCGTCGTCCCCTTGCCCAGGAGCGTGGGCGGGATCTTGACCTTGCCGGCGAACATGAACAGCACCATGCTGCCGCCGATCAAAAAGAGATCGCGGCTCAGGACGATGATGGTGAGCCAGCGCGGGATCGCCTCCAGGATGGTGAAGCTGATGAACCCGGCGGTGACGAGCAGCTTGTCCGCCAGCGGGTCCAGCACCATCCCCAGGTCCGATTTCTGGCCCCACGATCGGGCGATGAACCCATCCAGCGCATCGGTGAGGGCGGCCAGGGCGAAGATGGCCAGGGCGACCCCCACATACCGGTACAACAGGAAGATGGTGAAGAAGGGTGTGATGAGGATGCGGAGGATGCTGAACCAGTTCGGGAGCGTCAGCATTCCCGCATCCAACCCCAGCGACCGCCGACCCGCGGCCAAATCCCATGGGGCGTCGCCGCCTTGGGGGCGCCCTGCCCTTCCCGGAAAGCGCCCGAAGGGCCACCGGACTGGGTCATCGGTTCGCCGGCCATTGGGCTTCCCGCGCCGGGCCCCGGGCCTTGACCCCCACGGCCCGGTCCAGGGCCCGGGCGATGGCCTTGAGCAGGTCCGGAAGCCCGAGGCCGGTCTTCGCCGAGAGGGCCACCTTCGCCTCTCCCTCGGCCCAGGGGGGCGGGGCCGGCAGCCGGTCCACCTTATTGTAGGCCTCGATGCGCGGCACGCGCGCCAGCCCCAGCTCGGCCAACACCCCCTCCACGGCCTCCATCTGCTGCGCCATGGCCGGGTGGCTCACGTCCACCACGTGCACCAGCAGGTCGGCCGCCGCCACCTCCTCCAGGGTCGCCTTGAAGGCCGCCACCAGCTGATGCGGCAGCTTGCGGATGAAGCCCACCGTGTCGGAGAGGAGCACCATCCGGCCGTCCGGCAGTCCCAGGCGCCGGATCGTGGGGTCCAGGGTGGCGAAGAGCTGATCCGCCTCGTACACGCCGGCCCGGGTGAGCGCGTTCAACAGCGAGGACTTGCCGGCGTTCGTGTATCCCACCAGCGCCACCACGGCCAGCGGGACCTTCTGGCGGGGGCGGCGCAGCACGGCCCGGTGGCGCCGGACCCGTTCCAGGTCCCCGCGGATCTTGGTCAGGCGACGGCGGATCACCCGCCGGTCCGATTCGAGCTGCGTCTCGCCGGGCCCCCGGGTGCCGATCCCGCCGCCCAGGCGCTCCAGGTGGGCCCATCCCCCCACCAGGCGGGGCAGCATGTAGTCGAGCTGGGCCAGCTCTACCTGGAGCTTGGCCTCCCGCGTCCGGGCGCGCTGGGCGAAGATGTCCAGGATGAGCCCCGTGCGGTCCACCACCTTGCGTTGGAGCAGGTCCTCCAGGTTGCGCTGCTGCGAGCCGGAAAGCTCCTCGTCGAAGATCACCACATCCACCCCGGCCAGCCCGGCCGCCAGCTCCTCGGCCTTCCCCCGCCCGATGCAGGTGCGGGGGTCCGGGGCTTGGCGCTCCTGGAGGATCATCCCGTGCACCCGGGCGCCGGCGGAGCGGGCCAGTTGGGCCAGCTCCTCCAGGGCATCCTCCGCCTCCCAGCGCGGCTGGCGCGGCCGGCGGAGCCCCACCAAGAGCGCCGCCTCGCCCCCCGCGGCCCGGGTCCGCCTCTCCCCGTTGCTCAGGATGACATCCCCCTGCGGGCCTGGCGCGCCCGCGTGAAGGCCTGCAGGAGCCCCGCGCCGTCCCCCGCCGCGATCTGTGCCTCCAGGACCCCCAACACATGCCGGAAGCGGGCCAGCGACTTCAAGAGGGGCTCCCGATTCGCCAGGCAGATGTCCCGCCACATGATGGGATCGCTCTGCGCGATGCGCGTGAAGTCGCGGAGGCCGCCGGCGCTGAACCGGACCAGCGGTCCCTGATCCGCCTCCAGGTCCAGCAGCGCGGCCACCAGGGCATACGCCACCACATGGGGCAGGTGGCTCACGGCCGCGAAGACGCGATCGTGCTCGGCCGCGTCCATGGTCAGCACGCGACCTCCGGCGCCCGCCCAGAGGGCCCGCACGACCGTGGCGCAGGCCGGGTCGGTCCTGGGTTCCGGCGTGAGGACCACCAGGGCCCCGTCGAACAGGTCCGCATCGGCCGCGGCCGGGCCCGACTGCTCGCGCCCGGCGATGGGATGGCCGGGGACGAAACGCATCGGGTGCGGGAGCGCGGGGGCCACGGCGGCGAGCACCGCGCCCTTCACGCTGCCCACGTCCGTCACGACGGTCCCCTCGCTCAGGTGGGGCGCCACCGCGGCGGCCGCCTCCCCCATGGCACCCACGGGGACCGCCAGCACCACCAGGTCGGACCCGCGGGCCGCGCCGGGATCGGCGGAGGCCTCGTGGGCCAGGCCGCGCCGGGCCCCCTCGACCAGCGCGGCGGCGTCCCGGTCGATGACCACCACGTGCTCCGCCAGGCCCCGCGCCCGCGCCGCCAGGCACAGGCTCCCGCCGATCAGGCCGGCCCCCACGACGACCAGGCGGCGGACCAGGGGGGCGGGGACGGTCATGCGCCGGCGAGCATGGCCCCCAGGGCCGCGACGAACTGGCGATTCTCCGTGGGCGTGCCGATGGTGACGCGCAGGTGGGTGGGGAGGCCCGCACCGGCCACGGGCCGGACGATGACGCCCTTGCGGAGGAGGGCCTCGGCCGCCCCAGGTCCGTCCCGTCCCACGTCGACGAGGAGGAAGTTGGCCGCCGTGGGGACCACTTTCACCCCCAGGGCCTGGAGCTCGGCCGCGAGATAGCGCTTCCCCTCCTCGTTCACCCGGCGGCAGCGCTCCACATGCTCGTCGTCGTCCAAGGCGGCCAGGGCGGCCCGCTGGGCCAGGTCGTTGGTGTTGAAGGGCTGCCGCACGCGGTTCAGGACCTCGTTCATGGGCGGTGGGGTGATCCCGTAGCCGATGCGCAGGCCGGCCAGGCCGTAGATCTTGGAGAAGGTGCGCAGCACCAGCACGGGCCGCCCCTCCCGCACGTAGCGCACCGTGTCCGGCTGGAGGTCCGCCGGCAGGTATTCGTAGTAGGCGTCGTCGAAGACCACCAGGACGGCCTCCGGCACCCGCGCCATGAAGCGGGCGATGGCCTCGGGCGCCACGCAGGTGCCGGTGGGGTTGTTGGGGTTGGCCACGAAGATCATCTTCGTCCGCGGGCTCACGGCCGCGGCCATGGCCTCCAGGTCGTGGGTGTAGTCGCGCAGCGGGATGCGCACCTTGCGCGCCCCCGTGACCTGCACCACCATGTCGTAGACGACGAAGGCCGGGTGGGCGTAGATGGCCTCGTCCCCGGGGACCAGGAATACGCGGGCCACCAGCTCCAGCAGTTCGTTGGTCCCGTTCCCCAGGATGAAGTGATCCGGCGTCAAGTCGAACTTGCGGGCCAGGCGCTGCTTCAGGTAGTGGCCGCCCCCGTCCGGGTAGCGGTGGAGGCTCTTGAGGGCGGCCGCGATGGCATCCACCGCGCGCGGGGACGGCCCCAGCGGGTTCTCATTGGACGCGAGCTTGACGGCGTCCGGGATGCCCAGGTCGCGCTCCACCTCCTCCACGGGCTTGCCCGGGACGTAGGGCGAGAGCCCCTTCACGTACGGCGAGGCCAGGGCCTCCGGCTCGGGGGTCACGCGGCGTTCCCTCCGGCGCGGGGATAGGACCCCAGGCTCTTCACCAGCAGGCTCTCCCCCCGCAGGGCCTCCAGGGCCTGCTGGACCCGCGGGTCGGCGATGTTCCCCTCGATATCCAGGTAGAAGATGTACTCGCCCAGGCGGCGCTTCGACGGGCGCGATTCGATCTTGGTGAGGTTGATGGCGTGATCCGCGAAGGGCTTGAGCATCCGGTACAGGCCCCCCACCCGGTCGTGGATGGAGACCATGAGGGAGGTCTTGTCGTGCTCCGTGGGGGCGGCCGGCGTCCGCCCGATGACCAGGAAGCGGGTGAAGGAGCCGGCGTGGTCCTCGATGCGCCGGGCCACGAAGCTCAGGCCGTAGAGCGCGGCCGCCATCTCGGAGGCGATGGCGGCGGCCGAGGGGTCCTCGGCGGCCATCTCGGCGGCGGCCGCCGTGGAGGTCGCCTCCAGCACCGGGACGTGGGACAGGTGCTCCGCGATCCACCGGCGCGTCTGCGCGATGGCCTGCGGGTGCGAGTAGATCTTGGCGATGGCCCCCCGCTCGCCGCTCCGGGAGAGAAGGTTGTGTGAGACCTCCAGGAGGATCTCGCCGCAGATGGTCAATTCCGAGGCCGCGAACATGTCCAGCGTGTGGGTGACCACGCCCTCGGTGGAGCTCTCGATGGGCACCACGCCGTAGTCGGCCCGGCCCTTCTCCACCTCGCCGAACACGTCCGCGATGGTGCGCGCCGGGATGTATTCGGCGGAGAGGCCGAACTGCTTCATGCAGGCCTGGTGCGTGAAGGTGGCCTTGGGGCCGAAGTAGGCCACCCGCAGGGGGTGCTCCAGCGAGAGGCAGGCGGAGATGATCTCCCGGTACACCGGGCGCAGGGCCGCCGTGGGGAACGGGCCGCGGTTGGCCGCGGCCAGGCGGGCGTGGATCTGCTCCTCGCGCTGCGGCGCGTGGAAGGCCAGCCGCTGCTCGGCCTTGGTCTTGCCGATCTCGATGACGAGGTCGGCCCGCCGGTTCAGCAGGTCGAGGATCTGGGTATCCAGCGCGTCGATCCGCCGGCGGAGGGCCGCGATCCGGTCCTCTGTCTCGCTCATACGCGCCGACTATAGCCGAGACAACCGCTGGAAGGCAAGGCGCCCTCCCCCCGCCGGAACGCTGCGGGTCCGCGCGCCCGCGCCGATCCTCCTCAGGTCTTCCGGCGGGCGCCATTCCCCCCGGGGAACCCCGGGCGGGCCGCGGCCGCGCGCGGCGGCCGGGGGCCGGGCCGCGGGGGACGGGCCGGCCCGCGCGGCCCGCGCGCCGGCCCGGCGGCCACCAACTCCCGGAGCGCCCGGACCTCCGCTTCGTTGAGAGGGCGGAAGGCTGCCCGCGGGAGGTCACCCAGGCGCAGCGGCCCCAGGGCCACGCGGAGGACCTTGAGCGCGGGGTGGCCGATGGCCTCGCAGAGCCGGCGGACGTGGTGGTGCCGCCCCTCGGTCACCACCACCTCGAGGGTCGCGTTCTTCTGGGCCACGCGAAGGCGCACGGCGCGCAGCGCGCGCAGCGGTTCGCCCCGCGAGCGGACCCCCGTCACGAGCCGCCCCAGGGCCTCCGGGGCGGGGACCCCCTTCACCTTCACCTCGTACACCTTGGGCACTGCGTAGCGCGGGTGGCTGAGTCGGAGCGCCAGGTGCCCGTCGTTGGTGAGGAGGAGCAATCCCTCGGTCCGGTAATCGAGGCGTCCCACGGGGTAGAGGCGGGGGAAGCCGGGGGGGAGGAGGTCCGTGACGAGGCGGCGGCCTTCGGGGTCTTTCAGGGTGGTCACGGTGCCGGCGGGCTTGTGGAGCATCAGGGTCAGCGTCCGCTGGGGCCGGATCGCCTTCCCATCCACGCGCACGCTATCGCGCTCCGAGACGACGGTGGTGCCCATCTCGCGGACCACCACGCCGTTGACCATCACGCGCCCGGCGCGGATCAACTCCTCGCATCCCCGGCGCGACCCGACGCCGGCGCGGGCGAGGAAGCGCTGGAGCCGTTCGGGGCCGGCGGGGTGCCCGGCCCCCGCCTCAGGCATCGGGGGACCGGCCCTCCCCGCGCGTGCGGGGCGCCGCCGCCAGGGGGCCGCCGCCCTCCCCCTCCGACGCGGGCTCGCCCTCGGCCGTCATCCCCTCGGCGCCCGCGGCCGCGCCGCCGGGGCCGGCCGCGGCCGCGTGGCGGGCCTCCCCCTCCGCCAGCAGTTCCTCGATCTCGCGCAGCGTGGGCAGGTCGGTGAGGTCCTTGAAGCCGAAGTGCTCCAGGAACGTGCGGGTGGTCCCGTACAGGATGGGACGGCCGGCCTCGGGCTTGCGCCCGACGATGCGGATCAGTTCGCGTTCCAGGAGCGTGCGCAGCACGCCGTCCGCCGACACGCCGCGCACCCCCTCGATCTCGGCCTTGGTCAGGGGCTGTCGGTACGCGATCACGGCCAGCGTCTCCAGGGCGGCCCGGCTGAGGCGGCCCGGTCGGACGCGGTTCAGCCGCTGCACCCAGGGGGCCAGGTCGGGCCGGGTGGTGAGGCGGAATCCGCCCGCCACCTCCTCCACCTGGAGGGCGGACCCCTCCGACCCGTACCGCCCGTTCAGGACCTGCACCATGGTTTGCACGTCGTCCCCGTCGCGGTCGCCGAAGATGCCGGACACCTGATCCGGTGACAGCGGCTCATCGGCGACGAACAGGAGGGCCTCCAGGATCGCCAGGGCCTCCGCGTGTTCCATGTGCTCCCTCGCCGTTTCGCGTGCGGCGGGCGCCCAGCCGGCCGCTGCAAGCGCCGGCATTTCTCGCCCCGGCCTCGGCGGCAGCGCGTGGGCCGCGACCTCCGGCCCTGGGACGCCGCGCGCCGCCCAGCCCGCGGCGCCTCGCCTCCGCGCCTGTTTCGGCGACCCGCCCAAGAACGGAGTTTTCGGTATCGGGCTAGCCGGCGGGCGAGGCGGAAACCTCGCGCAGCGCGGCCTCCACCGCCTCGGGCGCCGGAGGCGCCAGCGCCCGGTAGATCAGGATCTCCCCGAAGGGCTCGGGCTGCCGCGCCGAGGCCAGCCCGCGGCGCAGGATCTCGAGCAGCGCGAGGAACGTCACGATGAGCTCGCCCCGCGTGCGCTGCCCCGCGAAGACGGACGCGAAGGCCAGGGGGCTCTGGGCGCTCAGGGCGTCCAAGATGCGGAGCAGGCGCTGCCCCACGTCCAGCGTCTCTCGCGTGATCTCCAGGACCGGCCCGCCCTCGGCCGATTGCAGGACCCGGCGGAACGCGGCCAGCAGATCGAAGAGGCTCAGGGTGAGGGGGCCCTCCACCTCGCCCACCAGGGGAGGGCCGCCCCGGGTGTAACGGAGGGCCTGCTCCGCCTCGCGGGAGGCCAGATCCGCCGCCACCTCCTTGAACCGCTGGTACTCCAGGAGCCGATCCACCAGCTCCGTGCGCGGGTCCTCGGGGGGCTCTTCCCCTTCGGCCGTTTCCTCCGGGGGGAGAAGCATCCGAGACTTCAGGTGCACCAGCGTGGCGGCCATGACCAGGAATTCGCCGGCCACGGCCAGGTCCAGTTCCTCCATCATCCGGACATAGGCCAGATACTGCTCGGTGATGAGGGCGATGGGGATGTCCAGGAGATCCATCCGGTTTTCCCGGATGAGATGCAGCAGGAGGTCCAGCGGGCCCTCGAAGGTATCCAGCTTCACCTGGTACGTCACGGCCGTTCCCTCTCCCCCACCAGGATGTGCGGCGCGATCCGTTCGTAGCGTTTCGGCCCGATCCCGGGGACGCCCCGCAGCGCCTCGACGCGCGGGAAGGGGCCGACCGCCTGGCGGTGCTCTACGATGCGGGCCGCCAGGGCGGGCCCGATCCCGGGCAGCGCCGCCAGGTCGGCCGGAGCGGCCCGGTTGAGGTCCAGCCGCGCCGCGGGGAGGTTCTTTGGGGGTCGCCGCGGGCGGACGGTGCTCCCGCCGGCCCCCGCGGCGCCCGGCGCCTCGCGGGCCGGCGGCCGCAGGGCGGCCAGGTCCGGCCCGCCCCCGCGCAGGAGGGGGGCCGCTCCCCACCCCGCCAGGGCCACGGCCAGGAGCAGCGCCCCCCAGCCGCAGGGGACCGGCGGGGGGACACCGGTCCGGTCCAGCGGTCGATCCGTCACGGGGTCCTCCGGCGGCCGTCCGGTCCGGGATGGCGGCGCCCCGTCACTCCCCGTCCGAGGGCTGCGGGGCGCCTAGCCCGAACGCTTCGTGCAGCACGCGGACCGCCAACTCGGTGTACTTGGCCTCGATGACGCAGGAGATCTTGATCTCCGAGGTGCTGATCATCTGGAGGTTCACGTTCTCCCGGGCCAGGACCTCGAACATCCGGGCCGCCACCCCCGAGTGGGTCCGCATGCCGACCCCCACCACGGAGACCTTGGCGATCCGGTCGTCCCCGATCACGTCGGCGGCCCCCAGTTCGGGGGCCACCGACCGGGTGATCTCCAGGGCCCGGCGGAAGTCTCCCTTGGGGACCGTGAAAGAGATGTCGGTGTTCTTCCCGTCCGCGCTGCTGTTCTGCACGATCATGTCCACCACGATCCCCGCGTCGGCGATGGCGCCGAAGAGTCGCGCGGCGATCCCCGGCCGATCCGCCAGGCGGGTCACCGAAAGCTTGGCATCGTTCCGGCTGTAGGTGACCCCCGACACGACGACGCGCTCCATGCCGGGCTCCTCCGCCACCACCAGCGTCCCCTCCGAACGGTTGAAGCTGGAGCGGACGTGGATGGGCACCTGATAGTTCTTCCCGTATTCCACCGACCGGGTCTGGAGCACCTTGGCGCCCAGGCTGGCCAGTTCCAGCATCTCGTCGTACGTGATCCGGTCCAGCTTGCGGGCCCCGGGGACGATGTTCGGGTCCGCCGTGTACACCCCATCCACGTCGGTATAGATCTCGCACACGTCGGCCGTCAGGGCGGCGGCCAGGGCCACGGCCGTCAGGTCGGAGCCGCCGCGGCCCAGGGTCGTCACCTCGTCTTCGGCGTTCACCCCCTGGAAACCGGCCACGATCGCCACCGCCCCCTCGGCGAGGGCGCGCCGCACGCGCTCGGCCTCCACGCCCAGGATGCGCGCCCGGGTGTGGGCGCCGTCGGTCACGATGCCCACCTGTCCCCCCGTGAACGACCGGGCCGGGACCCCCTGGGCCTGGATGGCCAGGGAGAGGAGGCCGATGGAGACCTGCTCGCCGGTGGCCAGGATCACGTCCAGTTCGCGGGCGTCGGGGGCCTCGGTGACGCTCTGGGCGAGCCCCAGCAGCCGGTCCGTCTCGCCGGCCATGGCCGAGACCACCACCGCCACGTCGTTCCCCGCGCGGCGTGTTTCCACCACGCGGCGGGCCACGTTCTGGATGCGCGGCACGTCCCCCACCGAGGTGCCGCCGAACTTCTGGACGATCCTGGCCATAACGGTCGTTCCGGTGACCCCCGGCATCAGGCGGAAGGGCCCTGGGAGGCGGTCGCCACGCGCTGGCCGATCCGCGGCTCAGTGCCGCGCAAGAGGCGCCCGATGTTCTGGCGGTGGCGCCACACCAGGAGGAGCGCCAGGGCCACCCCCAGGGTCACGAAGGCCCCCCGTCCGTCCAGCCACCAAGCCAGGCCCGGCAGCAACGCCGCCGCCACCAGCGCGGCCAGCGAGGTGAACCGGAAGAGCGCCGCCGTGGCCAGCCACACGGCGGTGGACGCCGCGGCCACGGGCCAGGTGGCCACCGCCAGGGCCCCCAGCGTCGTGGCCACGCCCTTGCCGCCGCGGAACCTCAGCAGGGGGGTGTAGATGTGTCCCAGCACGGCCGCGGCCACCACCGCGGCCTGCCACTCGGGCGCGAGGCCGGCCCCGCGGGCCAGGGCCACCGGCAACGCCCCCTTCCCGATGTCCAGCAGGAGCGTGAGGAGGGCCGCGGACCGCCCCACCGAGCGGAGCAGGTTCGCCGCGCCGATGTTCCCGCTGCCCACCCGTCGCACGTCGATCCCGGAGGCCCGCCCGATGAGGAACCCGAAGGGGACCGCCCCCAGGACGAAGCCCGCCACGACGAACGCCGGCCCGCCCATGGGGCTACCCTTCCCGCCCCTGGAACGTCCTGGCCACAAACCGCCAGAAGTAGTCGAGGCCCGACCCCAGCGCCAGGACCAGGGCCACCGCCAGTGCCACCAGGCCCGCCGTGCGGACCAGCGGGGTCGCCCCCAGGATGAGCAGGGTCACCGCCACCACCTCGGCGGCCATCTTGGCCTTCCCGAACTCACTGGCCACGATGATCACGCCCTGGGCGGCGGCGATGGCCCGGAGGCCGGTGACGGCGATTTCGCGGCCCACGATGAGCACGACCATCCAGGCGGGCGCCTTTTCCACCTGCACCAGCGCGATCAGCGCGGCGGCGATGAGGAGCTTGTCCGCCACGGGGTCCAGGAGCTGCCCGAGGGTGCTCACCCGGTTGGTGGTCCGCGCGATGCGCCCGTCCAACCAATCGGTGAGGGCCGCCGCCAAGAACAGGCCGGCGGCGGCGTAGGTATAGGGGCCGCTCCTGGCGATGAGCAGCGCCATCAGGAACGGCGCCAGGACGATCCGCACCAGGCTGAGGGCGTTGGGGAGGTTCATGCGCGGTCGCCCGCTGGAGTCACGCCCGGAAGTCATTCGGACAGTCCGAGGTCTCGCACCACGTCCTTCACCAGCTGGAGGTCCACCTGCGGCTTGTGCTGCAGGAACCCTTCCAGCAGCACGTTGTCGCACACGGTGTTGATCAGGCGGGGGATCCCGCCGCTGGCCCGGTGGATCAGGTCGAGGACGGCGTCGCCGAAGAGGTCTCCGGTGGAACCGGCCACCTTCAACCGGTGCCGCACGTAGGCCACGGTGGTCTCCGGCGTCAAGGAGCGCAGGCGGCAGGTCAGGGCCACGCGCTGGGCCAGGGCCTTATCCGTGGCCAGGTTCGTCTCCAGCTCGGGCAGCCCGAAGAGGATGAAGGTGATGAGCTTGCTTCCAGGCACCTCCAGGTTCAAGAAGCCCCGCAGTTCCTCCAGGACGGCCCGCTGCTGGAGCATGTTGGCCTCGTCGATGAGGACCACGGCCTTCTTGCCGCTCTGGTGGATCTCCAGCAGCCGCTCGTAGACCTGGGAGACGAGGCCCACCTTGTCCTCCGGGGGCTCCGATACCCCCATCTGGAGCGCGATCTTCCGGAGGAACCATTCGGGGGTGATGGCCGAATGGATGATCACCAGGAGGGCGGGCTCGTACCGTTCCTCCTCCAGGCCCTCCAGGAGGCGCCGGGCCAGCGTGGTCTTCCCCGTCCCCACGTCCCCCACCAGCACGGCCAGCCCCTTCATGGTGTTGATGGCGTAGGTGATGCGTGTGATGGCCTCGGCATGCTGTGGCATTTCGAAGTAAAAGCGGGGGTCGGGCGTATTGGAGAAGGGCTGCTCCCGCAGGTTGTAGAACTGCTCGTAGCTCATCGCCTACCCCACCGCCTGGGCCTCGCGATCACCGGCACCTCCTCTCCTCTCGCGCGGGCCCCACGCCGCGCGTTGCCACCCGGACCTCCAGTTGCCCCCATGGGTCGGGGAGGTGGGTCATGGCCGGCGAGGGCCCAAGCGCCCCGGGCCCGGTGCCGGGCCCGGGAGGCCGTGGAGAACGTCTCCCCTGCAGGCGGAAGGGCGACCGTTGGGGCGCCGGCGCGGCGGGCATCGGGCCCCGCCGCCAAGCCGACGGCACGCGCACCACAACGAAGGGACCGCAGGGGAGCGGCCCCGCGCGGCCCGATCCCGCCCGCCCGAATCCGTTAGACGAAAGAGATCTTGTCCCGCCGGGGACGCGCCGGCTTCGGGGCGGGCGCGGCAGGCGGCGCATCCTGGACCTGGCCGGCAGCCGCCCGGGGGGGCATCACGGGCCCGCTCCCCTCGGCGCTGGGGGGCGCAACCCGCGCGGGCGGGGGCGCTGAGGCCGCCCTCTTCGCGGGGTTACGCAGCCGGTCTTGCAGGAGGGCCACGCGTCCCGCCGTGTCCCGGAACGACGGGACTTGCGCCACCAGGGTCTCTAGGACTTCCAGCGCCCGGTCGTCCTGCCCGGCGGCCTCGTAGGCGGTGGCCAGGTCGTACCGAAGCGCCTGATATTCCTCTGGCGTGTGGCCCGGCAGGGCCAGCGCGCGGGTCAGTTCCCCGATGGCCTGCTCGGCTTGGCCCTTGCGCAGGAAGCACAGGGCGATGAGGCCGCTGCAGGTGAGGCGCCGCATCGGATCCTTGGCGGCCAGCCGGAATTCCTCGACGGCCTCGTCGTAGAGGTCCATGTCCTTGTAGGCGAGGCCCAGGTTGTAGTGTGTCTCGTAGTCGTCTGCGTCCAGGTTCTCGCGGACCCCCCGCTGAAACTCGCCCAACAAGGCATCGAGCAGGGCCGCCCCCTCGGCCGGGACGTTCAACTCCTTCTGGATCTCCGCGCCGAGATCCACGAAGCTTCCGGCCGCCCGCGCGTCCGTGGGCGGGGCGACGCGGAAGATCGGGATCTCCTCGGCGGGGCCGATGCGCCGCGGCCCGGCCGGCGGGGCCGGCGGCGCCACGGCGGCCGGCCTGGAGGCCCCTGCCTCCGGGGGGGCCGCCGGCGTGGGCGGGAGGGAAGCCGGCGCCTCCTGGCCCGACGCCGCGGCCGGCGCGGGCGGCGGCGCCACGGCGGCCGGGGCACCGGACGGCGCGAGCGCCAGGCCGGCCAGCTCCACGTCGGGTTCCGGCGGCTTGGCCGCTTCGTCCGCCGGGTGCAGCGCAAGATCCGAGCCGAGGGAGGGTTCGAGCAGAGAGGGGCCGGAGGGGGATGTGTCCCCCGCCGGAGGTACGGTGCCGGCGATCACCTCCAGCAGACTCTCGGAGGACGCCGCCTCCGCCGGGCCCTCCTCCGCCGCGGCACCCGGGCCGAGCGCGGCCAGCCCGGCCAGCGCCACCGCGTTCTCCGGCTCTCGCTCCAGGATGCGGCGGTACACCGCGGTGGCCTCGGCCAGCATCCCCTGGGCCCGGAAGAATTCCGCCTCTTCCAGTTCCTCCTCCGTCCCACCCAGACTCAGCGTCAGGGCGGGTTCGACCTCCGGGGCGGCCTCTTCCAGGTCGAGGCGCACGGCCGGCTCCGAACCCGACGCCGGAGGTTCTCCGAGGCCCAGATGGAGCGCGTCCTCCGCCTGCGGGGCCGCGGGGGCTTCCAGGCCCTCCTCTTCGCCCAGCCGGAGGAGGCTCGAGAGATCCAGCGCTCCCCCCTCCTCGGCGTCGTCCGCAGGCCCGGTCACGGCAGCGCCCTCTTGCGGAGAAAGACCCTCCAAGCCGGTCCAGCTTTCTGGCTCGCCGTCCGCCTGGAGCTTCTCCCCTTCGGGGGCGACCGCCGGGGTCTGGATCCCCGCCGCGCGTGGCGCCGGCGGAGCCAATGTCACCGCCGCGCTCGCGGGCGGCGCGCCCGCCGCCTTCAGCGGAGGGGGTGGCGCCGGGGCGACGGACGGGCCCGCGGGCGCCCCTTCGCGCAGGCCGCGGAGCCGCGCCTGGATCTCCCGGTTCTCCGGGTCCACCCGCTGCAGGGCCAAGAGTTCCTGGATCGCGGGATCCCTCTGCGCCCGTCCCGCCAGGGCGTCCGCCAAGGCAACCCCTTCGGTCACCGCCTCCGGCACGCGGCCCTCATCCAGGAACAACTTCCGCAGCCGGGCGCGGGCGGCAAGATTCTGCGGCAGGTCGGCCAGCGTCTCCCGCAGGCGCTCGACCGCCTTCTCCACGAGGCCGTATTTCAGATAGACGTCGGCCTCGGCGAGCTGCTCCGCCACCTCGACCGCATCGCCGGCGACGTCCGCCCCGGCAGCCGCAGCCCCTCCGTCGTCCTCGAAGAGGCCGATGCCGGCCTCCCCCTCACCGAGGACCGCCGCGTCCTCCCCGGGGGCCTCCACGGATGCGGCGATGGGGATGACCCGCGGCGCGGGCTCGGCCTCCGCCGGAGTGACCGGCGGGGGCCCGGCGGCCCCGCGGGCGCCCTCCGGTGCCTTCGGGGCGCCACCCGCACGGGCGGCCTCCTGGAGGGCCGCGAGGCGGGCCGCGCACTGCGGATCGTCCGGCAACGCCTCCAGGATGCCCTGGTAGACGGCGGCCGCGGCGGCGGGCTCACCCCTGGCCTCATACACGCCGGCCAGGCGACGCTGGGCTTCCAAGCCCTCTTCCTCGCGGCCCTGGCCCTTGTGGATCTCGGCCAGCTTGGCCAGGGGAACGGCGGCCCGCGCGTCCTCCGCGCACACACCCTCGAGGAGCGACACGGCCTCGTCCTGCCGCCCCTCCTCCACCCACTGATCCGCCACGGCCGCGAATTGTGCATGCGCCTCGTCGGCGGACCCGCTTTCCAGGAGACAGCGGGCCAGCTCCTGGCGGGCCTCGGCGGCGCTGGGATCGGCCTCCACCGCCTGCCGCAACGCCTCCTGGGCCTGGGCGAGTGACCCCAGCTTCCGGTGGCACTGCCCCAACAGGAAGAGGGGGGCGGGGCTCCCGGGGGCCGCGGCCACGGCCCGCGCCAGGGCGGTGGCCGCCTCAGCGTACGCCCCCGCCTCGAAGTGCATCTTGCCCAGGCCGAAGTGGGGCTCGAAGGCATCGGGCTTCACCCGGAGCGCCCGGGCGTAGAACTCGTGAGCCGCCTTGGCCTGGCCGGCCCGGGCCGCCCCCTGGCCTGCGGCCACGTAGTTCGCCACCGCCTTGTCCGGGAGCTTCTCCTTCTCGCACATCTCGGCAAGCTTGGCGGATGCGGAGAAGTTCGTCGGGTCCAGGTGGGCGATCTTCTCGAACACGTCCAGCGCCTTGGCGGTCTCCCCGGCCCGGGTGTAGTGCTCGGCCACCGTCATGTACTGGATCTTGGCCTCGCCGATGAGTCCCTGCTCCGCGTACAGGTCGGCGCAGGCCAGGTAGATCTGCATGTTCCGGGGGTCCAGGTTCAGGACCATCTTGTAGATGGCGATGGCCTTCACCGCGAGATTATCGGCCCGATAGAGGTCCCCCAGCTTCATGTAGGTGGCGATGGCTTCCTGCACCGCCCCCGTCTGGGCGTAGAGATCTCCCAGCTTCTTGTAGATGGTGAGGTCCTGCGGATCGGCCTTCAGAGCGGACTGGTACTCGGCGATCGCCTTGTCGAAGCGCCGCTGGCGGGTGAATTCCAGGGCCGCCTGGACTGCCTTGCGCTTGTCGACCGTTGCCACTCAGAGGCTCCCCAAAGCCTTTTTTCGGGCAGACTTCCACCGACTATATCATGTCAAGCTATCAGAGGCACCGGAGAGTGTCAAGGCGCCCCCAGGACCCTCCGCGGCGGCGTGCCGGGATTGCCGCCGCCCCATCCGCCTCGAGGCGTGCCGCCAGCGCCTCCTCCGTCGGATCCCACACTCCCTCGGCGAGGCGGACATCCAAGGCCACGGCGAAGCCCTCGGCCACGGCCGCCGCCAGCGCCCCCGGGTCCGGGGACCCGCCCAGGACTTCGACCAAGGATACCATGGTCGCCTCCAGGAGCCGCAGCGCGCGCGCCGAATCGCCCGGCAGCAGGGAGGCCAATCGCCGGCGCTCGGCCGCGACGGGGATGGACCCGTGCTGAAGGATGGCCCGGCCGAAGCGCCGCTGCGCCGAGCCGACCAGCTTCCGCCCTCCCACCGTGATCTCATGGGACGAGATGGCCGCGAAGCATGGCACCCCGCCCCCCCCGTGCGACCCTCCCAGAGGCGCCCGAGGCCCCGCAACCTCGGCGGGCGCGCCCAGCCGGGCGAGGCCCGCCGCCACCGCCTCGTGGATCCGGCGGCAGCATGCCGCAACGTTCCCCTCTGCCCAGATCCCGCGGCGCGGGACGGCCACCGCGTAGGTCAGGTCCCTCCCGTGCAGGACGGCCCCCCCGCCGGTCGGCCGGCGGACCACGGCCAGGCCCGCGCGGGCGCAGGCCAGCAGGTCCAGTGCGGCCTCCGGGCGCTGCCCATATCCCAGGGACACAGCCCCAGGCTCCCACCGGTAGAGCCGGAGCGTGGGAGGGACGATGCCCTCCCCCACGGCCCAGGCCATGGCCGCGTCCCGGGCCATGTTCTCGGCCGGGCGGCCCGTCCCGCGGATGAGGCGCCACATTTCACCCATGGCTGCGTCCGCCGACAAGCCCCGTGCCTTGTGGAGGCTCGATATCTCACGGCGATGCGGTCACCGGCCCCCGCAGGGTCGACCAGACACCGGCGCCGCCCGGCCGAGGGATAGCCGGTGGCGTCGGCCCGGGCCGGCACGCAGCACATGACGTGCTGGGTTCCTACACCCCGGCCCGCCGCCGCGGCAGCGGAGACGCCGGGCCGAGGGCGCCAGCGCGCCGGCGGGCCTCTCTCAGCAGCCGGTCAGCCGCGGTCTCGGTCACGATGCCGGACCGTCACGTCCTGCCCTTCGCTGCGGATCCAGGCGGCCAGCCGCTCCACCACGTAGACCGACCGGTGGCGCCCCCCCGTGCAGCCGACCGCGATGGTCAGATAGGCCTTACCCTCCTGGGCGTGGAGCGGCAGGCAGAACGCCAGGAAGTCCTGGGCCCGGGCCAGGAACTGTCCCGTCAGCGGCTGGGCCTCGAGGAAGGCCACCACCGCCGGGTCCTGCCCGCTGAGATCCTTGAGGGCCGGATCGAACTGCGGGTTGGGCAGGAAACGGACGTCGAACATCAGGTCGGCGTCGAAGGGGAGGCCGTATTTGTACCCGAAGGAGACCAGCGAGAGGGCCGTCCGGGCGGCGCGATCCCGCTCCCGAAAGGCGGCGGTGAGCAGCTTGCGGAACTCGTGGATGGTGAACGGCGTCGTATCGATCACCTGGCCGGCCGTGGCCTTGATCCGGGCCAGGAGCTGGCGTTCGGCGCGGATGCCGTCCACCACCGAGCCGTGGGGGGCCAGGGGATGGGGGCGGCGGCTCTCGCTGAAGCGGCGGACCAGTGTCTCATCGGAGGCGTCCAGGAAGACCACCTCCGCCTGGTGGCCCTCCTGCCGCAGGGCCACCAACGTGTCGAACACTTGATCCAGGAAGGCCCCCTCCCGCACGTCGATGACCAGGCCCACGCGGTCGATCCGCTTCTCCGACTGGGCGCAGAGCTCGGCGAACTTCGGGATGAGGCTGGGGGGCAGGTTGTCCACGCAGAAGTAACCCAGGTCCTCCAGGCAGCGGATGGCCTGACTCTTCCCCGCGCCGGACATGCCCGTGACGATGACGAAGTCCAGCGGATCCCTCCTCCCGGGGCGCGCGGGCGGATCCGGAGGGGCCCGCGCGGCGGCTCAACCCTCGGGTTCGATCAAGCCGTAGGTCCCGTCCTGCCGCCGGTAGATCACGTTCACCTCCTCCGTCCGCGCGTTCCGGAACACGAAGAAGGTGTGCCCCAGCATCTCCATCTGGAGCACGGCGTCCTCCACGGCCAGGGGCTTGAGGGCGAAGCGCTTGACCCTCACCACCTGTGGCTCGGCGCCCGCCCCCTCCTCTTCCACAGCCACGCCGCCGGCCGCCTCCGCCGCCGCGGGCCCTCGCCCCCCCCGTCCCCCGTGGGCCACCAGCTTCTCCTTGTAGCGAAGGACCTGGCGCTCCAGCTTGTCGGCCACCCGATCGATGGAGGCATAGAGGTCCGGGGTGCTTTCTTCGGCCCGGAGGATCAGGTCCCGCACCGTGAGGGTGACCTCGGCCACCTGGCGGTACTTCTCTACGCTGAGGACCACATGGGCCGTCCCCAGCGCGTCAACGAAGCGGTGGAGCCGGGCCAGTTTGTTCTCGGCGTAGTTCCGCAGGGCCGGGGTGACCGCGATGTTCCGCCCGGTGACGGTGAGCTGCATGGGATGGACCCTCCCGCTGTGGAGACGGGGTTGTCGAAGTGGCGCGGCCCCGGCGCCGCCGGCCCTGCGGCCTCCCGGGCTCCCGCGAGGCGGTCGGGGCGGAGGCCGCCGGCGCACGGCGCCGGCGGGCGCGGGCACCGGTGGGAGGGGTCAGTACCGCTTCCGCCGGCTGGACGAGGGGATCTTGAGCTGGCTGCGGTACTTGGCCACGGTGCGGCGGGCGATATCGATGCTGTGCTGCACACGGAGGACCTCGACGATCTTCTGGTCGCTCAGGGGCTTCCCCGAGTCCTCCACGGTGAGGAGCTGGCGCACCAGTTCCTTCACCTTGAGGGAGGACGCCGTCTCGCTGCCGCTGGTCACCGGGACCCCCCGGTGGAAGAAGTACTTGAGCTCGAACAACCCCTGGGGCGTGTGGACGTATTTGTTGGTGGTGACCCGGCTGACGGTGGATTCGTGCATCCCGATGTCCTCCGCCACCTCTTTCAGCGTGAGGGGACGCAGGGCCATGATGCCCTTCTCCAAGAAGTCCCGCTGGAAGCGCACCAGGCTGTCCGTGACCTTGTAGAGGGTGCGCTGCCGCTGCTCGATGCTCCGGATGAGCCAGAGGCCGGACCGCATGCGGCTTTCCACGTAGTCCCGCACCTCCCGGGGGCTCCCGGACTTGGCCGCCAGGATCTGCCGGTAGTGGGGGCTCACCCGCAGGCGGGGCAGCCCCTCGTCGTTCAACACCACCACGAAGCGGCCGTCCACCTTGACAATGTAGACGTCGGGCGTGATGTAGCGCGGGTCCTCGGTCCCGAAGGTGCGGCCCGGCTTCGGCTCCAACGACCGGATCACCTCCACCGCCTCCTGGACCTCCTGGACCGTGACCCCCAGGCGATCGGCCAGCCGGGTGAGGGGCCGGCCCTCCAGTTCCGCCAGGTGCTCGGCCACGATGGTCCGGGCCAGGGGATGCGGGTCCGCCAGGGCGTCGAGCTGGAGCAGCAGGCACTCGCGGAGGTCCCGGGCGCCCACGCCCGTCGGGTCGAAGGTCTGCACCAGGCGCAGGGCCCGTTCCAGGTCCGTCACGGCCACGCCGCAGGCGGCGGCCACCTCTTCCAGGGGGTCCTTGAGGTACCCGCGGTCGTCGATGTTGCCGATCAGGAGGGCGCCCCATTCGCGCAGCGACGGGTCGGAGGTGGAGAGATACAGCTGGAACTCCAGGTGCTCCTGCAGCGAGAGGCCCCGGGTGAGGTTCGTCTCCAGGTCCAGCCGTTCGATCTCCTCCCGGCGCGGCGGCGGGCGGTAGTCCGACGTGCTCTCCAGGTAGCTCTCCCAGTCGAACTCCGCGATCCGGTCCTGGCCGTCTTCCCTGGCCTCGGCCTCCGCCTCGGGCGCCGGCGCCGGCTCGGCCTCCTCCGCCCCCTCCAGGACCTCCTCGAGGACCGGATTCACCTCGAGCTGGACGCGGAGTTCCTGGATCAGCTCCATCCGGGTCAGGGTGAGGAGCCGGATGGCCTCCTGCAGCATCGGCGTCATGATCATCCGCTGCTGCTGAAGCATCCGGAGCTTGGTCTCGAAGGCCATGGCGGATCCGAGCCGGGGGGGCTACAGGCGGAAGCGTTCGCCGAGGTAGACTTCGCGGGCCCGGTCGTCGGCGGCCAACTCTTCCGCCGTGCCGGAGAGGAGCACTTGCCCCTCGGAGATCAGGTAGGCGCGATCCACGATGTGCAGCGTCTCGCGGACGTTGTGGTCCGTCACCAGCACGCCGATGCCCCGAGTCTTGAGCTGGACGATGATCCCCTGGATCTCGTCCACGGCGATGGGATCGATGCCGGCGAAGGGTTCGTCCAGCAGGAGGAACGACGGATCCGTGACCAAGGCGCGGGAGATCTCTGCGCGGCGTCGCTCGCCGCCCGAGAGGGTGTAGGCCCGGGCCTTGGCCAGGTGGGCGATGCCCAATTCATCCAGGAGGGCCCCCAGGCGACGCACCCGCTCGGGGCGGGGGAGGTCCAGCGTCTCCAGGATGGCCATCAGGTTTTCCTCGACGGTCAGCTTCCGGAATATCGACGGCTCTTGGGGGAGGAACCCCAGGCCGCGGCGCGCCCGCTGGAACACGGGCAGGTGCGTGATGTCCTGCCCGTTCAGCACGATCCGGCCCCCGTCCGGCCGCAGGAGACCCAGCACCATGTAGAAGGTGGTGGTCTTCCCGGCGCCGTTGGGCCCCAGCAGGCCCACCACCTCGCCCGCCTGGAGGTGGACGCTGACGTCCGCCACCACCGTCCGCTGGCGGAAGGCCTTGACCAGCTTCTCGGCGGCGAGCGTCCGATGGGGCCGGGGATCAGTCGCAGGCACCGGCGGGGGTGGCAGGCCGTTTGGCCTGCCCCTGGTCGCCCCGGGCCCGGAAGACCGCCTGGACCCGCTGTTTCCCGTCCGATTCGACGATGCTCCGATCCTCCTTGAGCAGGAGGGTGATCTTGCTGCCCACCAACAGGTCGTCCTGTTGCCAGACCTTGGGCCGGCCGGTGAGGACGGCTCGATCCTCCTTGGGATAGTACTCGGCGCGATCCGACACGCTCTTCTTGTCCTGGGCACTGATGCGGACCTGACCCTGGGCCACCGCCTTCTGGATCTCCTCCATCTTCGAGTCGAACGTAAACTCCATCTCGTCCGCGATGATGGTGACGCACTTCTCCCGGTCGGTGGCCACGACGTTCCCCAGGTACCGGGCGATGTTGTTCCGGCGGTCCACCTCGAGGCGATCGGCGGAGATGGTCAAAGGCTTCCTTTCGGCGCCGGCGGCGGGGGGGGCCGCCGGGCCCCCGGGGCCCTGGGCCAGCGCCGCGCCCCCCATGGCCAAGAGCGGGACAGCCAGTCCCATGAGGACGCGCATCCGTTTATCCTCTCCCCGGCCGCGGCCCTGCCGAGTCGCCTCTGGCGGGGGAGAGGGGTGGGGAGGGGGCCGACCCCGGCGGCGAGGACATCTGGGACGCGATCCCGCCCAGCATCCGGACCTTCTCCAGGTTCGTCTCCGCCTCCATCCCCTGCCCCACGCTCACCAGGCCGCCGCGGGTCAGGATGACGTCATCCTTGGTATACAGGAGGCGCGTGGAGGCCACCCAGTGGAGGGAGGGCGTGCGGAGGTCCGTGCCGCGGTCCGAGCGGCCGCGCACGTCGCCCTTGAGCGTGACGTCCTTGGACTTGAGATCGATGATGGCCTCGGCGGCGACGGTGGTCAGCGTCCCCTGGTTGGAATAGAGCACGACCTCCACTGGGACACCCACCTGCCGGAGGTGAGTGACACCGTCCCGCTCGAACACCTCGGCCCGGTCCGCCCGGACCTCCCAGAGTTTGCTGCCGTCTTTGGTCTCCACCATGTGGACACCCTGGATCTCCAATTCGGGGCCCTTGGCGGAGATGGGGATCGGGGGGGGAGGCGGCGTGGCCACGGCGCGCTCTACGCTCATCAGGCGCCACAGGCCCCAGCCACCCACCGTGAGGGCCAGGAGGACGGCCAGCGCCCCGCCCGCCAGCGTCAGCGTCCGGGACGATCGAACCGGCACCACGGGCGGCATGCGGTGCGGCAGGGCCGCGGGCCGGCCGTCCACACCGATCACACTGGGCCGGCGGGCCCCCACATCCCGATCTGCAAATCTCGTGCTCATAAGAGAAAACCCACGCAACCCCTCACATTTTGAGGGGCTCCCAAACCCATGTCCGTATAGCACACGGACCCCGCGGTTGTAAAGGCCAAAGACCAGGAGCGGCGCACAGCCAGGGGGCTCGCCCCCCTCCAACTACTGTCTTCTAAACGTCTCGTGGGGCTGGGGGGACCAGCGGCGGTCCCCTGCGTTCCTTGCGGGTCGCGCCAGGGATGCCCACCGTACTCCGCAGGGAGCTGCGCTTCGTAGGCTGCACACACAGGGCCGGAGGCAGGGCGGCGGGGCTATTCCAGGGCCGAGATCCCCGTGATGTCCCGCCCCAGGATCAGCGTGTGGATATCGTGCGTCCCCTCGTAGGTGTACACCGTCTCCAGGTTCAGCAAATGCCGGATGACCGGGTGTTCGTCCACGATGCCGGCGGCCCCGAAAATGTCCCGGGCCATGCGGGCGATCTCCAGCGCCTTCTCCACGTTGTTCATCTTGGCCAGCGAGACCTGGGTGTGGCGCATCGTCCCCTGGTCCTTCAGGCGCCCCAGCTGGAGGCAGAGGAGCTGGGCCTTGGTGATCTCGCTGAGCATCGCCACCAGCTTCCGCTGGACCAGCTGGAACGAGGCGATGGGCTTGCCGTACTGGATGCGCTCCCGGGCGTAGCGCAGGGCGGCATCGTAGCAGGCCATGGCCGCCCCCACCGCCCCCCAGGCGATCCCGTAGCGCGCCTGGGTGAGGCACCCCAGCGGCCCCTTCAGCCCCTCCGCCTTGGGCAGGAGGTTCTCGGCCGAGATGCGGCAGTCCTGCAGGCTGAGCTCCGAGGTGATGGAGGCGCGCATGGACCACTTCCCGTGGATGTCCCGCGCGGAGAAGCCGGGCGTCCCCCGCTCCACCAGGAAGCCGCGGATGGTCCCCTCCAGTTTGGCCCACACCACGGCCACGTCGGCCACCGACCCGTTGGTGATCCAGAGCTTGGTGCCGTTGAGGACATAGCCGTCGCCGGTCCGGACGGCGCGGGAGGCCATGCCGCCGGGGTCAGACCCGAAGTCCGGCTCGGTCAGCCCGAAGCATCCCAGCGCCTCGCCGGCGCCCATCTTCGGCAGCCAGGCCGCCTTCTGTTCCTCGGACCCGTAGGCGTAGATGGCGTACATGGACAGCGAGCTTTGAACCGAGGCGAAGCTGCGCAGGCCGGAATCACCCCGCTCCAGCTCCTGCATGATGAGGCCGTAGGCCACGTTGGACACGCCGGGCAGCCCATAGCCGTGCAGGTGGGCGCCCAGGAAGCCC
>DASPOZ010000007.1:0-6412 GCA_035625755.1 Candidatus Sulfotelmatobacter sp. | reverse complement strand
ATCCACCGGAAGGGACGGGGCCGACCAGGTGTCACCGCAACCCGAGTCGCACCCAGCGCTGCGGTCCACCCAACGGTCGCCCCGATTGCGAACGGCACCCCATTTGCGTTCCAACACATGCGTGAGAACCATTGAGGGCTAGTTTGGCCAGGCCGGCCGGGCGGAAGGGCTCCTCCGCCGGATGCCGCCTGCCGGTGGGCGAAGGGCGGGTGGGGTATCGGTCCAGGAAGACGAAAAGCCCCGTGCGCCGCAAGGGGCAGCACGGGGCTTGATTGTTGCGCAAGGCGGTCAGGCCAGGGGGGAGGCCGCTACCCCGGGTCCATGTCCCCATCCGCGCTCCGCCTGAGCCGGTTGGTTCCTCCGAAGGTCATGCAACGTTTAGCAGACCCCTCACGGCACGTCAAGGACCGCGACGGCCTGAGCGTGGCCACCCCGAGCGGCGACCCTGAGGCGCTCCGGAACCGCCGGCGATACGGGAAGCGCCGGGCTAGGCGGCGCGGAGCTCCTTGATCAGGGTCCGGACGTTGGGGACCTTGTCCAGGGTCCAGACCAGGTCGGCGGCCTTGCGGGCCTGGGGCTTCTTCATGACCAGGGCGGCGCAGTCGAAGAACTTTTCCTCCAGGCCCTGCTTTCCCAGGGGCTTCTCGGGCATGCCGCGGGCCGCGTCGGATCGTTCCCGCAGCACGCGCCCGTCGCGGAGGCTCACTTTCACGATGGCCCGCGCCCGGTCGAAGCCCAGGCGTTCCATCTCGTCGTCCACGTAGAGGGTCACCCGCTTCATCAGTTCCACCGTCTTCGGATCGCGCACCTTCCGGTCCACGAACTGGCGGATGCCGGCCTTCCGTTCCAGCACCGCGATGGCCATGCAGAACGGGATGCTGAACTTGGCCTGCAGCGCCGTGACGGGGCTGTTATGGATGAGCGCGTTCGGGATGTCCGAGTTGGTGCCGACCTCGATGCGTTCGATCTGGTCCGGCTTCAGGTCGTGCTTCGTCACCAGGTCCAGGATCAGGTCCTGGGCGGGGTGCGAGAGCGACCCCGAGGGATAGGGCTTGATGGAGATCCCCGGCTCCTTGAAGAAGTACGGGCTCCCCAGGCGGCCGGAGATCTTGGCGGCGTCGAAGCCGCGGGCGGTGGCGTTGAAGAAGCCGCGCTTGGCCTCCAGGATGTTGGGGGCGGCGGTGAAGCCGCGCCGCGCCAGGTCGGCGGCCACCACCCCGTTCTCGGCCGCGCGGCCGGCGTGGAACGGCTTGGTCATGGTGCCGAAGTTCTCGCGCAGGCCGGCGGCCATGCTGGCCACGATCCCCAGGGCCCGCAGGATCGCCTCCTCGCGGAGCTTCAGCAGGATGCTGGCGGCGGCCACGCCCCCGAACCCGCCCATGGTGGCCGTGGAGTGGAAACCTTCGCGGTAGTGCGCCGGGTTGATGGCGTCCGCGATCCGGCACTCCACCTCCACCCCGACGATGTAGGCGTGCAGGATCGCCCTGCCGGAGACGCCTAGCTTCTCCCCTAGGGGCAGGGCGCCGCAAAGCACCGGAAGCGTGGGGTGCGTCAAGAGGCCGTAGGTGCTCTCCTTGCTGGTGGAAAGCTGCGTGTCGTCGTAATCCATGGCGTGGCCGGCGGCCGCGTTGGCGAACGCCGCCAGCCGGACGGGGGCCCGCATCCTGGTGCCGAGCAGCTGGGCCTCCGGCTTCCCGCCGACGTCCTTCACGTGGTCCCGGATGATCCGGTTCCCCTTCTCCGTCGTCCCGGCCAGCGTGACGCCGATGCCGTCCAGGATGAACCCCTTGGCCATCTCCCGCACGTCCGCCGGGATGTGTTCCAGCTTCGTCGTGGCGATGAACCGCGCGACCTCCCCCGTGATGCCCATCGGTCAAGCCTCCTTTACGTGATGATCGATTTGCGCAACCCACGCCTCGGTGCGTTCCGCCGTTCCACGGTTCCGCCGTTCCCCGCGCACCAGGGAAGCTACTTGCCCAGGCATCCAACACGCAGGTTCTCGTGAACGGCGGAACAGAGGAACAGCGGAACGCTTTCAGTCTTCAGGGAGGACCAGGCAGTCGGCCGGGACCACGCTCAGGGTCACGGCCTCGCCCACGGCGACCTGGGGCGCGGGCGGGCCAGCCACGCGGAGGCTCTGGCCCAGCGAGGGGACATCCACCAGGTAGTCTACGCCCTCGCCGAAATAGGTGGCCCGCACCACCTTCCCCTCGAAGCGGTTGGCGGTCCCGGCGGCGGGCGTGGCTGTTCCTCCCTCCAGCCGGACCTGGTGCGGCCGGATGGAGAGGCTCCCGGTCCCGCCCACGAGGGCGGCCGGCGCGGGGGCCGTCTGCACCACGAGCCCGCGGGTGGCGCGGAACGCCTCCGGGCCCTCCACCGTTCCCGCCACCAGGTTCGTGCGCCCCAGGAAGCCCGCCACGAAGGCGGACCGCGGCCGGTCGTAGACCTCCTGGGGCGACCCCACCTGCACGATCCGCCCCCGGTGCATCACGGCGATCCGGTCCGCCGTGGCCATGGCCTCGGCCTGGTCGTGCGTCACGTAAACGGTGGTGGTGCGGAAGGCCTCGTGCAGCCGCCGGATCTCGAAGCGCATCTCCTCCCGCAGGGAGGCATCCAGGTTGCTGAGCGGTTCGTCCAGCAGCAGGATGGCCGGCTCCACCACCAGCGCGCGCGCCAGCGCCACGCGCTGCTGCTGGCCGCCCGAGAGTTCCCCCGGATAGCGATCGGCGAAGCCTTCCAGGCGCACCGTGCGCAACATCGCCTCCACGCGCCGGCCCGCCTCCGCCCGGTCCACCCCCTTGAATTTCAGGCCGTAGGCCACGTTGTCCCGCACGGTCTTGTGCGGCCACACGGCGAAGCTCTGGAAGATCATGGCCATGCCGCGCCGCTCCGGCGGCACCACGCGGCCGGGGGCCGAGAGGGCGCGGCCCTCCACCAGGATCTCGCCCCCGTCGGGGGCCAGGAAGCCGGCCACCAGGCGGAGCGTGGTGGTCTTCCCGCAGCCGGACGGGCCCAGGAGCGCCACAAACTCGCCGCCCCGCACGGTGAGGTCCACCCCGGCCACGGCGCCCACCCCGCCGAACGCCTTGCGCAGCCCCCGCAGCTCTACAGTCGCCACACGTCCCTCGCCGACGGGGGGACACGGAGACGCGGGGATACGGCGAAGCCGACAGCCTTCGGTCTCGCCGCGTCGCCCCCTCGCCGCGTCGCCGCGTCGGTCATTTCAGGCGACGACCTTGCCGTCTTTGACGACGACGGTGCCGTCCACCGTGACGGTGGGCTCCACGAAGACCATGTCGAAGTGGAGGGGTCCGGCCACGTCGCCGCCGACGCTCTTGCTGTCCCCGATGCCGACGTGGGCCGTGCCCCAGGTCTTCTTCGCCTCGCGGATGGTGACCCCGAGGCGGCACGCGGGGTTGGTGCCGATGGCGAATTCGGCGAGGTTGCGCGCGGTGCCGCCGGCCGTATCGAGGACCCGGGCCAGGAAGTCGGCCTGGGGCCCGCCGCTGATTTTCTCCAGCCGGCCCCTGCGGATCTCGATGGTGATCTTGTCCTTCACGTAGCCCAGTTCCTTCTTCTCTATGCAGAAGGGGTGCACCAGGACTCCCTCGGCGCTTCCGGTGATGGGCGAGATCGCCACCTCGCCGTCCGGGAGGGCGCAGAAGGTCCCCTTCTGGTCCGCCGCGCCGATCAGGGGGTACCCGATCCGGCCCTCCAGGTTCATCCGCAGGTCCGTCCCCGCCGGGGTGGTGAGGTGCGCCGTCTTGCCCCGCGTGAAGATGGGGGCCAGCCGCTTGGTCAGCTCGGCGATGTACCCGTAGTCGGCCGCGATGCCGCCGCGGACCATCATGTCCTCGTTGCATCCCCACATGTCGCACATCCGCGCGCCCTTGGCGAAGGCGGCGCGCGCGGCGTTGGTGTGGACCACCGCGTAGGTCGCCTGCCAGATCACCGCGTCGGCCGCCTGGAGGGCCGCCGCGATCACCGCCGGCGGCTCCACGCTGCCCGCCTCGCGCGGCGTCATCATCGCCACCGCCACCTCGGCGCCGGCCGCGCGGGCCGCCTGGGCCAGCGCCTCGGTGATGGTGTGGGGGCACTCGGTGTCCGTCACGACACACACGTTCTCGCCCGGCCTGACCGCCAGCACCGTCTCCACGATCCGCCGCGCCGTGGGCGCCATCTGGATCCCGATCATCACCGCCTCCGCTCAACTCCCGTTTGTGGTTCGTCGTTTGTGGTTTGTAGTTGGAACGACAAACAAAAAACCACAAACGACAAACCGTGTCTCGTGTCAGCAGGATGTTGAAAAACTCTCTCGTGTCCAGGCTGCTCAAAAAGGTCCAGATGCAAGGCGGCGCGCCGATTCCGCATTCCGCAATCCGCATTCCGCAATGGAGAGATGGGCCTTTTTCAGCAGCCTGCTAGGCGAGGCCGAGGCGGCGGCCCAGCAGGCGGTGGGTCGCCACCAGGATGGCCAGCGTCAGGCCCAGCAGCAGCACGCCCATGCTGGAGAGGGCCTCCCAGCGGCCCTCCTCGTACAGCTCGTAGATGACCACCGAAATCACCCGCGAGTTCGTGGTGAAGAGCAGGATGGACGAGCTGAGCTCGCGCAGCGCCGGCAGGAACACCAGCAGCCATGCCGAGGCCAGGCCCGGCCGCATCAAGGGCAGCGCCACGTCCGTGAACGCCGTCCAGCGCGTGGCCCCCAGCGTGCGGGCCGCGTGCTCCAGGCTCTCGTGCACCCCGTGCACGGCGGCGCGGTTCGCCGTGTAGGCTACCGGGAGGTCCTTCGTCAGATACGCCACGAAAAGGATCCAGATGGTGCCGTAGAGGACCAGCGGCGGCTGCGTGTACACGATGAAGATGCCCGTGGCCAGCACGATGCCGGGGATGGCCAGCGGCAGGCTGGCCAGGGCGCCCAGCAGCCCCGCGCCGGGAGCCAGCCGCCGCGCCACCGTGTAGGCCAGCGCGGCGGAGATCAGGGCGCCCGCCGTGGCCGTGGCGGCCGCCAGCTTCAGCGTATTGGCGATGGCCGATTGGGTGGGGTTGTACTCGAAGAGGACGAAGCTGAAATTGGCCAACGTCCAGTTGGCCGGCGTGAACGCCCGGCCCCACGCCTTGGACACCGCGGCCATGAGCAGCGTGCCGTAGGGCAGCACCACGGCGCACGCGACGTAGGCCAGGGAGATCAGGAAGGCGACTCCGGCCCACGGGCCGCCGGCAGCCGGCCGGGCGCCGCCCTCCCGCCCGGTGGTGGTGGCGAAGCCGCGGCGTCCCAGGATGCGGCGCTGCATCCAGAGGAGGGCGGCCGCCACCGCCAGGAAGGGCAGGGCGTACGCGGCGGCCACCTCGACGCGCGGCGGCGATTGGAAAAACGCCCAGAGCTGCGTGGTCATCACGTGGAACCGCGCCGGGATGGCGATCATGGCCGGCGCCCCGAACACCACCAGCGCCTCCAAGACCGAGAGGAGGAAACCGGCCAGTATCGCCGGCATGGCCAGCGGGAGCGTGACGGTGCAGGCCACGGCCAAGGGGCCTGCGCCCGTGATGGCGGCCGCCTCCTCCATGTCCGGCGACACGTTCTGCAGCGCGCCCGAGACCATGATCACCACGATGGGCACCGTGGAAAGGGTGATCACGAAGATCAGGCCGCCCATGCTGAAGATGTTCACCAGGTGGCCGGGGGCCCCCGTGAGGGCGCGGTAGGCCTCGTTCAGGAGCCCGGCGTTCGGCCCCGCCAGGATGATCCAGGCCATCGCCCCCAGGAACGACGGCGTGACGAAGGACGCAACCACCATGGTGCGGATCAAGCCGCGGAGCGGCATGGTCGTGCGCGCCACGCCCCAGGCCATGGGCAGCCCCACGGCCACGCTCAGCACGCCCACCGCGGCCGCCAGCAGGAACGAGTTCAGGATGGGCCCGCGGTGGATGGCCGGCCCGAAGGCCTCCCGGTAGTGCGCCAGCGTGAACCCTTCGGGGCCGCTGAAGCTGGATACGGCGATGGCCGCCAACGGTCCCGCCACCAGCCCCACCACCAGGGCGCCGGCGACGATCCAGACCAGCGCCCCCGCTGCGCGCCGCCCGCCCGCCGTTTCGTCCATCCCCGTCCCCGCCTTAGCAGGCTGCTGAAAAAGGCCCATCTGCGGCGTTGGCGCGCTCGCGCGGCGCTGCGACGTACGGCCTAAGTACGCCTCGCACCTCGCAGCGCGCGCCGCCTTGCATATGGGCCCTTTTGAGCAGCCTGCGGAAGCGTGAGTTTTTCAGCATCCTGTTAGGCTCGCCCACGCCCGGCCCGGGGTTATACGCCGAACAGTTCGCGGAACCTCACCTTGATCTCTTCGTTGATCTTGATGATCTCTTTCGCGTCCGGCACCACCAGGTTCTTGAGGTCCTTCATGGCCACGCCGCCGGG
>DASPOZ010000006.1:0-4344 GCA_035625755.1 Candidatus Sulfotelmatobacter sp. | reverse complement strand
CGCCGGACCGCGTGCTGGCCGCCCTGCGCGCGGCGGGGGTGCGGCCATGAGGCCCTTCGCCTTCGTCGAGGCGGCATCGGCGCCGGAGGCCGTGAGCTTGCTGCTGGAGGGCAGGGGCGCCGCGCGCCCCATCGCCGGCGGGTCGGACCTGCTGGGCGAGCTGAAGGAAGGCACCGCGGCCTGCGATCGCCTCGTGAGCCTGGCCGGCCTCCCCGGCCTGGCGGCCATCGAGGAGACGGCCTGCGCGGCCGCCATCGGTGCCATGGCCACGGTGGAGGCCCTGGTGGCCCACCGCTTCGGGAACCCGGGCTTCCGCATCTTGAACGAAGCCGCGCAGGGCGTGGCCACGCCCGAGATCCGCAACGTGGGCACCGTGGGCGGCAACCTGTGCCAGCGGCCCCGCTGCTGGTACTACCGGAACGCCCTGTTCCGCTGCCTGAAGAGGGGCGGCACCGATTGCCCCGCCGTGGAAGGCCATAACAAGTACCTGGCCATCCTGGGCGCCCATCGGTGCTACATCGTCCACCCGTCGGACCTGGCGCCGCCCCTGGTGGCCCTCGATGCCTCGGTGGAGGTCCTGGGCCCCGCGGGCGCCCGCTGGCTGCCGCTGCGCGATTTCTTCGTGGGCCCCGAGCGCGACCTCCTGCGCGAGAACGTGCTGGCCGACGGCGAGATCGTCCTGCGCGTCATGGTCCCCGCGCCGCCGGCCGGCTGGCGCGGCACCTACGTGAAGGCGCGCGAGCGGACCGCCGGCGACTTCCCCATGGTGAGCGTGGCCGCCGGCTTCGCGCAGGAGGGCGGGGCCGCGCGCCACGCGCGCATCGTCCTGGGCGCCGTCGCCCCCGTCCCCTGGCGCGCCCCCGCGGCGGAGGGCGTCTTGGAGGGCCGGCCGGTCACCGCCGAGCGGGCCGCCCAGGCGGCCGAGGCCGCCCTAGCCGGCGCCCAGCCCATGACCGGCAACGCCTACAAACTGGACGTGGCCCGCGCCCTCATCGCCCGCACCATCCTCGCCCTCGCCGCGCCCCCGAAGTAATTCCCGTCACCCGCCGCACTCGTCTCCTTCGTGACGTAGGGGCAAGCCTTGCAGGCGCGGTCTCCGATCAGTTGACCCGGAAGCCCATCTGCCGGAAGTGACGGTCGAAGGCGAGGGCGTGCGGAATGCGAAGGCGCCGCATCACGGCGAAGCTGGTGCAGTCGATAAACGAGAAATCCTTATCCGCATACTGCTGGAAAAACCGCCATGCCGCCCGCTCATCTTCCGGTTGCACGCGCACAATCCGGAGCCCCGGCCGGTGGAGCAGCCGGGCTCCCAGCGCAACCGCCGGATTGTGGCCCAGTCGGCCGCGCACGAGGGTGACAGCTTCGCCAAAGATCCAGTTTGTCGTAATGTGGGAGCGTCCTGGCGCGGCGAGGAGGAGAACAGCTTCGGAATGGTTCGGGTCCCGGTCATCGGCCATGGCGTACCAGAGGCTTGTGTCGACCAGGATGGGCGTCATCGCCTGCGCGCCGGCAGGCTATAAAGGTACTCGTCGTGCTTCTCGGAGACGGGCGACCCGTCCCCGTGGCCCAGACCGATGATGTCGCGAAATGGATGATCGGCGGGGACGCGGCGGTCTGCGGCCATGCGTTCCTGGACGAGCTCGCGAACGACGGCGGCCATGCTCATGCCGCGGCGCTTGGCCTCGCGGCGCACAAACTCATACTCGCGCTGGGCGAAGCTGATTTGAGTGCGCTTCATGCCTCTCCCTCCTAGCGGCATGATGTAATGTTTCTTACTATATGATGTAATCACCGTTCCGTCAAGAACAAGCGTGCCGGTGCGAGGCTCAGCGGAGGTGGCGGGTGAGTTGACGGAGCAGGGGCTTGAGGCCCTCGTCGGGCAGGCCGAGTTGGGCGGCCAGGGCCTCCACGCGGCAGCGCTGGCCCTGGCGCCAGAGGCCCATCAGGAAGGGGCCGGTGCGGTCGTTCCGGTACCATTCCTCGTCGAAGCGCTCCACCAAGAACTCCCGGAGCCGGGCCTCGAACTTCCAGGCGCGCCAGTAGCGGGCGGCGTAGAAGTGCAGGTCCACGTCGCTCAGGTACATGGCGCGCGGGAACTCGGCCCGGGTGGCCCGGCCGAGCAGCTCGTAGTAGAGGTCCGCGCGCCCGCCCGCGCCCGCGCCCGCGTGGAGCGCCAGCTCGTACTGGAGCTTGGCGGCGTAGCGCCGCAGCAGGAAGAGCTTGTAAAACGCATTCAGGCGCAGGAAGTCCTCCGGGTGGTCCAGGCCCAGGAACCGCCGCAGCCACCCGCGCTCGCCCAGCATCCCGTCCATCAGGAAGGCCCAGGTCTCGGACACGGCGGCGTCGCCCAGGCGGCGGAACTCCGCGGGCAGCCGCCGGTCCGTGTAGCCGTAGTGCAGGGCGTGGCCCAGCTCGTGGAGGAAGGACCGGTAGTCGTCGGGCCCGCCGCCGGGCCGCGTGACCAGGATCACCCGGTCCGGGACCTCCACGGCGGCCACGAAGGCGCGCGAGGATTTGGTGGGGCGCGCCTCCAGGTCAATCTGGATGCGGCCCTCGGCGGCGGGGTCCGCCCCCATCTTCTCGGGGGCCGCGCGGCACACGGCCAGCATGCGGCCGGGCGCGAAGGGCGAATCCCACTGGGGGGCGCGGAAGAGGCGCAGTAGGTCGTGCCGCTTCAGCTCGCGGAAGGGCGCGCCCAGGTGGCGGCGCGCGTACCAGCGCAGGTGCTCCTCGTAGGCGTCCTCGGTCTCGCGCAGCAGCGCCTCGGCCTCGGGCCCAAGGTCCTTCAGGGCCGTGCCGGAGATGTGCGCGCACAGGTCTGTGTACGAGGGGTGGCCCAGCTCCTGGGCCAGGCCGTGCAGGCGGTCCCACAGCTCGGCGTGGTGGGGCAGGAGGCCCTCCAGGGCGCCGGAGCGGGCGGCCTCGATGGCGTCGCGCCGGCCCCGGTTCTCCTCGTTGCGCAGGCGCACGTCGGCCGCACGCAGCGGGACCGATTCCTCCTCCAGGTCCAGCGCGGCCGCGGCCTCCAGGGCGTGGAGCCGGTCCAGCACGTCGCGGGCGGCGTGCTCCAGGTGGTGGACGGCCAGAAACTCCTCCAGGTGCCCCCAGCCGTCCCGCTCATCGGCGTTGGGCGCCTCGGCCCGCCCCGCGCGCGCCGCCGGCAGCAGGTCGCGGTCTGCCAGGCGGGCGTGCCGTTCGTACACGGCCGCCAGCCGGCTCTCCATCTGGAGCCCGGCCCGGTTCCGGTAATCCTCCTCGACGGACTCGTGGAGGAACGCCTCCACCCGCGTTCGAAGCTCGCTTATATCCACCGCTGGCACGTTGCGTAGCGACGGGGACCGAGGCCTAAGAGCTTGTGAAGAATCCCTCCGGGGACCGCCCCCGGGTCCCGCCCGCAGCCGCGAGCACCGGGCCCATCCGCATGGCCGGGGCCCCCGCTTGCGGGGGGAGGCCTTGAAAGGAAAGGCGGGGTTGCGCAGCGGCGAGGACGGGGGTTGGGGGCTGCCCCCGCCAGGAAGCTGAACGCAGAACGCCGGGCCGGGATTTTTTCACAACCCCTGAGGCACAACGCCACTCAGTCCTCATGCCTCAGTCCTCAGTCCTGCATTTACAGGTTATCGTCCTCGCCGGCGCCGCCCTCCCCGTCTCCTTCCTCGCCGAACTCGCCGGACTCCATGGCCTCCACCGCCTCGTCGAAGTCGTCGCCGGCGTCCTCGCCCAGCTCGCCCTTCATCTTGCGCATCACCTTGGCCACGGCCCGGGGGTCGTCCTCGTCCAGGCCTTCCAGGTCGCCCATGTCGTCCGTCAGGTCGTCCATGCGGTCATCCTCGGATCGCACCACGGCGAAGCGCGACATGACGCGTTCCAACTTGGTGCCGCCGCAGCGAGGACAGGCCGGGTTTCCGGGATTGGAGATGCTGCGGATGAAGACACTCACCCGCTTCCGGCAGTCAGCGCAGAGGTACTCGTAGATCGGCATGGTCGCATCGTTCCTTCTCTTGGGGTTGCTCGCGCGCTCCTTCGTGGGGACACTTGTTTGGATAACAAATGCCCCACCGCCTGTCAACCCGACCCCGATTGTCGATCAGGGGTATCCCCTTGACTCAACCCCCGACCCTTCCTTCTCCCTCTCCCTGGATGGGAGAGGGGACGGGTGAGGGTGCCAGATGGCTGACACCGCCGTGTCTTGGCCCCCTCACCCTGGCCCTCTCCCCGTCGGGGAGAGGGAATCTTGCGGAAAGGGGGTCACTTGCGTAAAAGGGATAGCCCTGTTGCGGAATGCGTGCTTCGACAAGTTCAGCGCGTCCTGAGCTCGCCGAAAGACGGATTGCGGAATGCGGAATG
>DASPOZ010000005.1:0-3552 GCA_035625755.1 Candidatus Sulfotelmatobacter sp. | reverse complement strand
CTTGAGGTGAGGGCCCTCGGCCCCGCTCACGCGGCCCCCGCCATCGCGGATTGCGGATTGCGGATTGCGGATTGCTTCATCTGATTGCCATACCGCATTCCGCGTTCCGCATTCGCGTCAGCGGAGCCACCAGGCCGCCAGGAAGGCCATGGCCGCCAGGAGCCCCAGGAGGGCCGCGCTGGCCCGGCGGCGCTGCCGCATCCCCTCGGTGAGCGGGCCGCGGGGGGCGTGATCGTCCGCCGTGAGGCGGGCGGCGACCATCTGCCGCGCCGTCACGGGCACATCGGGCGTGGGAGATTCGGGCGCGGCGGGCGCGGCCGGTGGAGCCGCCGGCGCGCCCGGTCCCTCGTAGAACGGACACTCGGGCTGGCGCCCCCAGTACCCGCAGGCGATGGTGCGGGGGTCGTCCACCCGGTCGTCCGCCTTGACCAGGAGATGGCACGCCGCGAAGATGGGCCACCCCCCGCCCGGGGCGCGCGCGTATCGCGCCCAATCGGGCACCGTGTGGCGGCATCGTGCGCTCGCCCTGACCCCGCCGCCGGCCACGCCTCCTCCCCTCCGTGCCCGCTCCCCGTAGCTCCGGGCAGGCTGCTCAAAAGGGCCCAGATGCAAGGCGGCGCGCGAACCGCCGAGTGAGGCGTACTCCGGGTACGCCGCAGCGAGTGCGGGAGCGCGCCAACGCCGCAGATGGGCCCTTTTCAGCAGCCTGCTATATCAGGGCGCTCTCCAGCACGATCCCGCGGTCCAGCCCGCCCACGGCATCCACGAGGACCGGGCGCAGCCGCTCGGGCAGGTCCGGGCTGTCCACCAGCTGGCGGCCGAGGTCGATGAGGCGCCGGAAGGCGCGGATCAGGTCTCCCTCGTGGCCCCCGTACGCCGAGTCCACGAGGCCCGCCCAGTCCTCTTCCCCCGCGGCCCACCGGGCCGTGGCGGCCATGAGGGCGGAATGGAGGCTGAAGGGGAGCGGGACCTTGTAGCGGTCCTGGACCCGCTCCACCTCGCCGGCCAGCAGTTCCAGCGACTGCAGGCGCCGGCGCAGGTGCCCCTGGGCCCGCAGGAATGCCTTGGCCGCATCCCGCGCCGTCTCCCGCGGCTCCTCCGTGAGGCACGAAAGGAGCGCCGCCGCCTCGGCCCCCTTGAGCCCGTCGAAGGCCCCCGAGAAGACGGCCCGTGCCACCAGGAGCTCGTTGTCGTGCCGCAGGCCGCCGATGAGCCGGCCTTCGGGCGTGAGCGTGCCACCCTTCACGTAGCCGAAGTGGCCCAGCACGTCCACCACGCGGAGGAACTGCTCCCAGTAGGACCCCTCCAGCTCCTCCTGGGCGCGGCGGTGGCCCTCCATGGCCTCCACCAGCTTGCGGGACCGCTTCAACCGCGCCTCGTAGGGGCCCCGGTGCGGGCAGCGGTGGCACGGCATCTGGGCCAGGGCCGCCTCCAGGGCGGCCACGCGTTCGCGCACGTCCGCCAAGGACTCCAGGGACCAAGCGGCGGCCTGGGCCTTCCGCTGGCGCCGGCTGGCCCCCGAGAAGCCGGGGAGCCGCTGGCGCTCGCGCTCCAGGATCGCCCGCTGCGATCGGTAGCGCATGAGGGTGGGCAGCTCGCAGCAGGGCGACTGGAAGCCCTCGGCCTGCGCCTGGCGCAGGGCCAGGTCCGCGCGCCGGGATTCCAGCTCGCGGATGCGGCGCCGGTTCTGGTACTGGCCGAAGCTGGACTCGATGACGCTGCGGATCAGGGGGGGGTCCTTGTAGGTCATCAGGAGCAGGGCCGCCGAGCTGTACCCGATGCGGAAGCGGCTCTCGATGGGCTCGGGCGGCCGCGCCAGGAGGGCCCGGGCCTCCTCCGCCCCCTCCGGCGTGTCCAGGCCGATGACGCACTTCCCCTCCAGATCGATCCCGCGGCGCCCCGCCCGGCCGCCCATCTGGGTGATCTCGTTCATGGTGAGGAAACGGAAGCCGGCGTCGCTCCGCTTGCGCAGCCCCTGGATCACCACGCTCTTGGCCGGCATGTGGATCCCCAGGCTCATGGTCTCGGTGGCGAAGACCACCCTCACGAGGCCCCGCTCGAAGAGGACCTCGGTGAGGCGCTTGAGGGCCGGGAGCATCCCGGCGTGGTGCACGCCCACGCCGCGGCGGAGGCCCCGGAACACGAGGGCGTTCAGCTCGCTCTCCGGGGTGATGCTCGGGTAATCGCGCAGCGCGTGGGCGATGGCCTCCTCCACCTCGGCCGCCCGCCGCGGCTCCAGCAGGGACGGCCCCCGCTCCAGGTAGAACTCCAGGGCCCGCTCGCACCCGGCGCGGCTGAAGATGAAATAGAGGGTCGGCACCCAGCCCCGTTCCACCAGCTCCGGGATGAGCCGCGAGGGGTGCACGGGGCGGCGGCGGAACTCGCCCCCGTGCCGGCGCCGGTCCCGATCGCGCCAGCCGTGGGGGCGCCCGCGGGGGGGCTCGGCGGCGCGCCGGCCCGCCGCCTCCAGCGTGGCGATGCGGCCCTCCTGGTCGCAGAGCAGGGTCTGCAGCGGCACCGGGCGCACCGGGTGGTGGACGGCGTGAATGGGGCCGTGGGTCTGCCCGATCCAGTCCGCGATCTCGGCGATGTTCTGCACCGTGGCGGAGAGGGCCACCAGTTGCACCGCCTTGGGGCAGGTGATGATCAGTTCCTCCCAGACGGTCCCGCGGCCTTCGTCCCCCATGTAGTGGCACTCGTCCAGCACCACGGTGGCCAGGTTCTCCATGGGGTCCGTATAGAACAGGTTGCGCAGGATCTCCGTGGTCATCACCAGGACGGGCGCCCGGGGGTTCACCTTTACGTCCCCGGTGAGGATGCCCACGAACTCCGGGCCGTACTGCCGGCAGAAGTCGGCGTACTTCTGGTTGCTGAGGGCCTTGAGGGGAGTGGTGTAGGCCAGGCGGCGCTGGGCCGCCAGTGTGCGGTAGATGGCGAACTCCGCCACCAGGGTCTTGCCGGCCCCCGTGGGCGCCGACACGATCACCGATTTCCCCGCCAGGATGTGGCGAATGGCTTCTTCCTGGAACGGGTCGAGCGGAAACGGGTACCGCTGGCGAAAGGCTTCGAGCAGGTCGAAGTCTGTGCGCGGGGGCGGCCCGGCGGCCGCCGGAATTTCAGGGACGTGGGAGGCCATCATTGCAAGTTATGATAACATAACGATAGGAGCCGTTCCACCCGGGAGCGGCTGGCCCGTATTATCGGACGACCAAGCCGTTACTTTTCGCCCCAGCAAGGTCCGGTTTCAGGCAGCGTTCCCCTT
Source organism: Candidatus Sulfotelmatobacter sp. (assembly GCA_035625755.1). Lineage (GTDB taxonomy): Bacteria > Methylomirabilota > Methylomirabilia > Methylomirabilales > DASPOZ01 > DASPOZ01. Next base: position 290 of record DASPOZ010000005.1, on the reverse strand, counting down.
CCAGTGTGGGGAATCGGGCCCGGCTAGGGCCGCAGGATTGCTGGCTTCGGAGGGCAAAGGGCCAAATGGCACGGCCGCTGCACATAACCTCCCTTTTGCATGAAGGCGAGGGCCTCGCTGTGACGGAAAGAAAGAGCCGGTTCCGCCATTGCACCATCTGCGGAAACGAGGTCGATACCCACACCGTGCAGGTGGGATCGGTCTCCGAGGTGCGGTGCAGCGCCTGCGGATTCCTCATCGACGTGAAGGAGCACGCCGCCGAGGACAGCGAGGCCACGGAGTATATCGCC
>DASPOZ010000004.1:0-6348 GCA_035625755.1 Candidatus Sulfotelmatobacter sp. | reverse complement strand
TTCGCCGTTTTCCCCTTGGCCGGGCTACGCGAGACCATAGCGCTTCCGTTTCTCCAGGAGGGTCTTCCGGTTGATCCCAAGAATGTTGGCCGCCCGCCCCTTGTGGCCCCGCACCCGCCAGAGGACGCGGCGGATGTACTCTCGCTCCAGCGCCTCCAGGGTCATCAGCGTGTCTTCCGGGGCCGTGGCGGCGGCGGCCACGAAGTCCAGCGTGAAGTGCTCCGGGCGGAGCAGCGGCTCATCGGCCACCAGCACGGCCCGTTCGATGGCGTGTTCCAGCTCCCGCACGTTGCCGGGCCAGGGGTACCGCATCAGCAATTCGAGGGCCTCGTCCGTCAGGCCCTCGGCGGCCTTCCCGTGCCGCTCCGCGAACTGCTCCACGAAACGCCGGGCGAGGTGCGGGATGTCCTTCCGCCGTTCGCGCAGCGCCGGCAGGCGGATGGGGACCACGTTGAGGCGGAAGTAGAGGTCTTCCCGCAACAGATTCTTCTTGAGCGCCTCCTCCAGGTTGTGGTTGGTGGCGGCGATGATGCGCACGTCCACCTGGACCGTCTCGGTCCCCCCCACCCGTTCGAAGGCCCGTTCCTGGAGCACACGCAGGAGCTTGGCCTGCACGCCCAGCCCCAGCTCGGCCACCTCGTCCAGGAAGATGGTACCGCCGTGGGCCAACTCGAACCGGCCCACCTTGCGGGCCCCGGCATCGGTGAAGGCGTCCTTCTCGTGCCCGAAGAGCTCGCTTTCCAGCAGCGTCTCGGGCAGCCCCGCGCAATCCACCTTCACGTAGCGGGCGTTGCGCCGCGGGCTTTCGTAATGGATGGCCCGGGCCAGGAGGTCCTTCCCGGTGCCCGTCTCCCCCAGCAGCAGCACCGTGGCGCTGGTGGGGGCCACGCGGCGCGCCAGATCCACCACCGCCTGCATCTCGGCACTCCGCGCCACCAACGCCACCCGCGGGCTGGATGCCTTGCGTCCCATCACCGCCGGACCGCCCCGGCGCCCGCCGGGCTACCCCGCCACTTCGCGGCGCGGGGCATCCGCCCAGAGCCGTTCCAGGTCGTAGTATTGGCGCAGAGATTCCGTGAAAATATGGACGATGACCTCCTGGTAGTCAAGCAAAATCCATTGCCCGTGGGGGTAGCCTTCGCGGTGCCGCGTGCGCACTTTCGCGCCGTCCAGCCGCTCGGTGATGCGGTCGGCGATGGCCCGCACCTGCCGGTCCGTCTCGGCGCTGACGATCAGGAAGTGGTCCGCGAAGGAACAGATCCCGCGGAGATCCAGGATGACCAGGTGCCTGGGCTTCACGCCGGCGGCCGCCTCGGCCGCCAGCTCCACCACGGCTTTCGCTTCCGTCGCCCTCCTCCTCCCCCGGGTTCCCCGGGGTGGTCGCGGGTCCCGCGTTGCGGGTCCCGGGTCCAAGCACCCCCGGCGGCAGCCGGAAACGGACCCGCCAACCCATCGCCCGGAACCCGCAACCGTGCCTCAGCAGGCTGCTCAAAAAGGCTCAGATGCAAGGCGGCGCGCGAAGGGCCGAGTGAGGCGTACTCCGGGTACGCCGCAGCGAGCGCCCAAGCGCGCCAACGCCGCAGATGGGCCTTTTTCAGCAGCCTGCTACGGCGCCAGGGGCTCGAAGGGCTCGCCCAGCCCATCGCCCCCCGGGGCCACGGCGCTCCGGGCGCCGGGGTCCCGCCGCCGGCCCCGCCGGGGCGCCTGATACAACTGGTTCTTGGCCATGTAGGCCGCCACCGTGTCCGGCACCAGGAAGCGGATGCTCCGGCCCTGCTCCACCAGCCGCCGGATCTCGCTGGAGGAGATGTCCAGCGAGACCACCTCCACCAGCAGCACCAGGCCCGGGCGGAACTCCCGCTCCAGCGCCCCCGCGTCGATCTCGCCGACGCGCAGGTACTTGAACTGGGGGTTCCCCAGGAGGCGGCGCTGGGCGGGGGTGAGCGATCGCTCCACCTCGTCCAGCCGCCAGCCGGGGCGCGCCGTAACGATCACCCGCGCCAGCCGCAGCAGCTCCCGGGCCTCCTTCCAGGTGCCGATCTCCAGGAACGCGTCCACGCCCAGGATGAAGTAGAGGCGCGTCTCGGGCCCGTAGAGCCGCAGGAACTCCCGCACCGTCTCGATGCTGTAGGACTTGCCCGGGCGCTTCAGCTCGATGGGCGACACGGTGAAGGACGGCGTGAACACCGTGGCCAGCGAGACCATCTCGTACCGGTGGAGGGCGGAGGCCACCTTCCCCTCCTCCTTGTGGGGCGGCCGGGCGGCCGGGACGAAGATGATCCGGTCCAGGCCGAAGGCCAGGGAGATCTCCTCGGCCGCCCGCAGGTGGCCCAGGTGGATGGGATCGAAGGTGCCCCCCACGATCCCGATGCGCATCCCCCGCCCGCCCGGCTTGCTCACCCGGCCCGCCCTCCCGATCCCCCCTGGGGCCCGCCGCACGCCATGGCGTCGCCCCGCCTCACTTGGTCGAGACCCGCACCTGGCCGTCGCCGAGCACGATGAACTTCTGGCACGTGAGCTCCTGCAGGCCCATGGGCCCCCGGGCGTGAAGCTTCTGCGTGCTGATGCCCATCTCGGTGCCCATGCCGAACTCGCCGCCGTCGGTGAACCGGGTGGAGGCGTTCACGAAGACCGCCCCCGCGTCTACCTCCCGCAGGAAGCGCATGGCGTGGCCGTGGTCCCGGGTCACGATGGCCTCGGCCAGGCCGGACCCGTGCCGGGCGATGTGGGCCAGGGCCTCGTCCAGCGAGGCCACCACGCGGACCGAAAGGATAAGGTCCAGGTACTCCGTGTCCCAGTCCGCGTCCGCGGCGAGAACCGCCTCCGGCGCCAGGCGCCGCGTGGCCGGACATCCCCGAACCTCCACGCCGGCGGCCCGGAGCCTGGCCACCAGACCGGGCAGGAAGCGTGGGGCCACCTCCTCGTGCACCAGCAGCGTCTCCATGGCGTTGCAGACGCCGGGGCGCTCCACCTTGGCGTTGAAGGCCACCGCTTCGGCCATGGCCAGGTCTGCCCCGGCGTCCACGTAGGTGTGGCAGAGGCCCTTCTCGTGGGCGATGACGGGGATCTGCGAGGTCTCCCGGACGGTGCGCACCAGCTCGGCCCCGCCGCGGGGGATGATCAGGTCGATCAGGTCGTGGAGCGAGAGCAACTCCTTCACCCGCGCCCGATCCGGGTCGTCCACGAAGCCGAGCCAGCCGGGCGGCACGCCGGCCCCCGCGGCGGCCTCCCGCAGCACGTGGGCGATGGCCGCGTTGCTCCCCAGGGCCTCCCGCCCGCCCCGCAGGATCACCGCGTTGCCGGACTTGAGGCAGAGCCCCGCCGTGTCCGCCGTGACCCCGGGCCGGGACTCGTAGATGATCCCGATCACCCCCAGGGGCACGCGCACGCGGCCCACCTGCAGGCCGTTGGGGCGCCGCCACATGCCGGTGACCTCGCCCACCGGGTCCGGCAGGTCGGCCACCTGGCGCAGGCCGTCCGCCATGGCGGCGAGCCGGCGCGGGTTCAGCGTGAGGCGGTCCAGGAACGCCGGCGGATGGCCCTCGGCCCGGGCGGCGGCCACGTCTTTGGCATTGGCGTCCAAGATGGACCGCTCGGCCGCCGCCAGCCCGTCGGCCATGGCGCGGAGGGCCGCGTTCTTCAACTCCCCCGAGAGCCTGGCCAGCTCCCGGGCCGCCGCCCGCGCCGCCTCCGCGATCGCCCGAACATCCATCGTCATGCCCCCGGCCTGGGGTCCCGAGTCCTTGGTCCCGAGTCCCGGGTCGCCGGCCGGCCGACTCAGGACGAAGGACTCAGGACTCAGGGCCGTGTTATGTGTCGAGGAGGACGAGATTATCGCGGTGGATCACCTCGTCGAACGGTTTGGACCCCAGGGCCGCCGCGATCTCGCCGGACCGCAACCCCTTGATGCGCTCCACGTCGTCGCGGCCGTAGTGGGTGAGGCCGCGGGCGAACTCGGCACGATCCGGGCCCAAAATGCCCACGGGGTCCCCGGCCTTGAAGCTCCCCCGCGTGCCCCGGATGCCCGAGGGGAGCAGGCTCTTCCCGCCCTTGAGGAGCGCCTCTCGGGCCCCGGCGTCCACCACGATGGCGCCCCGGGGCGCGCTGGCGAAGGCCAGCCAGCGCTGGCGGCTGCGCATGGGCAGGGCGCGGGGCAGGAAGAGGGTCCCCACCTCCTCGCCCGCCAGGATCCGCCCCAGGATCCCCTGCACGAACCCGTTGGCCACCACGGTGGGCACGCCGGCCTGCGCCGCCTGCCGGGCCGCCGCCAGCTTGGAGCTCATCCCGCCCGAGCCCGTGGGGGAGGTCCCCTCGTCGGCGCAGAAGGCCCCCCGCACGTCCGCCCCCACCACGGGGATCAGGGCCGCGGCGGGGTGTTTCCGCGGGTCCGCCGTGTACACGCCGTCCGTATCGGTGAGGATCACCAGCAGGTCGGCCTCGGTCACGTGGGCCACCAGGGCCGAGAGGGTGTCGTTGTCGCCGAAGCGGATCTCGTCCACGGCCACCGTGTCGTTCTCGTTGATGATGGGGATCACGTGCAGGCGCAGGAGGGCGAACAGCGTGTTGCGCGCGTTCAGATAGCGCGCGCGGTGGCGCAGGTCCTCGCGCGTGAGCAGCACCTGGGCCACCCGCTGGCCGTGGGGCTGGAAGGCCTCCTCGTAGGCCCGCATCAGGTGGCTCTGGCCCACGGCGGCGGCGGCCTGCTTCAGCGGGATCTGCTGCGGCCGCCGTTCGAAGCCCAGGGCGGCCATCCCGGCCAGGATGGCCCCGGAGGAGACCAGCACCACCTCGCGCCCCTGCGCCCGGATCTCGGAGAGTTCGCGGGCCAGGGCGGCCACGGTGGGCCGGTGCAGGCGCAGGTCCCCCTTGGAGAGCACGCCGGTGCCCACCTTGACGACCAGCCGGTCCGCCCGCGAGGTATACGCGGGGCGGGCCGCCTCCGTGAGGGGTCGCTTACGCTGCATCGGGTTGGCCCGGCGCCGCGGCGCCGGCCCGCGGCGCGATCCGGAGCGCCAGGTGGGCCGCCAGCGCCCCCACCCCCTCGCCCGTGACCGCCGAGACGGGGAAGACCGGCACGCCCGCGGCCGCGCAGCGCTCCCGGAGGGGCGGCAGATGCCGGCCGTGCGGCAGGTCGATCTTGTTGGCGGCCACGATGCGTGGCACGCCCAGCAGGGCCGGATTGTAGGCGCGCATCTCCTGCTCCAGCACCTCCAGGGCGCGGCCGGGATCCTCGGCTTCGTCCGAGACGTCCACCACCTGGACGTGGATCCGCGTGCGCTCGATGTGCCGCAGGAACTGGTGGCCCAGGCCGGCCCCGCGGGCCGCGCCCTCGATGAGGCCCGGGATGTCCGCCACCACGAAGCCGCCCACCGGATCCTCGGGCGGGGCCTCCACCACCCCCAGGTTCGGCGTGAGCGTGGTGAACGGATAGGAGGCCACCTTCGGGTGGGCCGCGGTGAGGCGGGCCAGCAGGGAGGACTTGCCGGCGTTGGGCAGGCCGATGAGGCCCACCTCGGCCATCAACTTCAGCTCGAGCACCAGCTTGTGCGTTTCGCCCGGCTCGCCCGGCTGCGCGTGGCGGGGCGCCCGGTGGGTCGGGGTGGCGAACCGCGCGTTGCCCCGGCCGCCGCGGCCGCCGCGCGCCACCAGGACCCGCTGACCCTCCACCGTGAGGTCTGCGAGGACCTCCCCGCTCTCCCTGTCCTTCACCACGGTGCCCAGCGGGACCCGGATAACGCAATCGGGCCCGTCGGCGCCCCGCTGGTCTTTCCCGCGGCCATGCGCGCCCGATCGGGCCCGATACAGCTGCTGGTACTTCTGATCGATCAGTGTCCGGAAGGACCGGCTCGCCTCGATGTAAACGCTCCCTCCGTGCCCCCCATCGCCCCCGTCGGGCCCGCCCCGGGGGACGTAGGCTTCCCGGCGGAAGCTCACGCATCCCCGGCCGCCGGCCCCCGCCTTCACGGTGATCGTGGCCAGATCGACGAACACGGCAGGGCGGCCGGGGCGGGCTCGGGGGCCGCGGCGGCTACCTCGGGACCGAGGCCTCGGCCGGCGCGGCCGCCAGGGGGACCACGGAGATGAACCGCCGTTCCCCGCGGCGCTCGAAGACCACGGTGCCCGAGACCTTGGCGAAGAGGGAATCGTCCCCGCCGATGCCCACGTTCTGGCCCGGCCGGAACTTGGTGCCGCGCTGCCGGACGATGATGGACCCCCCGGATACCGTCTGCCCGCCGAAGGCCTTCACGCCCAGCCGCCGCCCCGCGCTATCCCGCCCGTTCCGCGAACTCCCGACGCCCTTCTTGTGTGCCATGACCGTTCTCCGTTCCCGTACCCGTTCCCGTTCCC
>DASPOZ010000003.1:0-9005 GCA_035625755.1 Candidatus Sulfotelmatobacter sp. | reverse complement strand
GCAGAAGGCATGGAGGCATTGGCGGCGGCGTCCATCCCCGTTGAAGCCCACGCCGGGGATTGCGGAGATCGGCCCGATCCCCGCGGTGCCCAGGGTCGCCAGCGCCGCCTGGGCCTGGACATCCTCGCTGAAGGTCATCAGAAGCACGTACATGGCATTGGCCCTCCCGGCCTGCGGAGGCGTATGCTCCACTCACCGAGAAATATGCCCCGGGCCCGTTACGGGCGGATGACAGGAGGGTGAAACTTCGGTGAAGACCACCCGTTCCCTGAGGCGCCTGAGTAGGGAATCCCTGGATTGACCGTTTCCGTGCCGGCTCTCGTGGTCAGAGCCTGGCTCAGGCGGCAGCCTTTGTGACGAGCGGTTTGGCGGGGGCTTGCGTGGTTGGGCGGGAACGGGAACGGCCACGGATGGCGAGGCGCTTTTCGGGCTCAAGACATTCGCCGGTCGATGCGGGGCGGGGCGGGTGCCGGGGCGGGGGCGCAGGGGATCAGGCGGCGGGGGCGATGGGGAGGGTGAAGAACACTCGGGTGCCGCGCCCGAGTTCGCTCTCGATGCGGAGCTCGCCGCCGTGGGCCTGGACCAGGTGCTTCACGATGGCCAGGCCCAGGCCGGTGCCGCCCATTTCGCGGGAGCGGGTCTTGTCCACCCGGTAGAAGCGCTCGGTGATCCGCGGGAGATCCTTCGGCGGGATGCCGATCCCCGTGTCGGACACGGAGATCTCCACGACCTCCTCCCGGGCGGTGGGGGCCGGGCCGGCCCCCGGGGGGAGGCGCCGGGCCATCACGGAGACCTTCCCCCGCTCGGGGGTGAACTTGATGGCGTTGTCCACGAGGTTCACGAGGATCTGGATGAGCCGGTCCCGGTCGGCCAGCACGCGGGGGAAGTCCGGCGGAACCTGCACGGCCAGCGCGAGCTGCTTCTTCGCGGCCACCGGCTCGAGGCCCGCGATGGCGTGCTCGATCACCTCGCGCCCCGCCACCGGCTCGAGGCGCAGCGCGGTTCGCCCCAGCTCGATGTTGGAAAGGTCGAGCAGATCGTCCAGGAGGCGCGCGAGGCGTTCGGCGTGGCGCGCCACCGTCTTCAGGAAGCGGCGGGCCTCGGCGGGTGACTCCAGCGCTCCATCCAGCAGCGTTTCCACGAAGCCACGGATGGCGGTGAGGGGCGTGCGCAGCTCGTGGGAGACGTTCGCCACGAACTCCATCCGGATCGCCTCGAGGCGCCGGAGCATGGTGACATCCCGCAGCACCAGCAGGGTTCCTTCCGCCCCGCCCCTATCTTTCAGGGTCACGGCGCTGGCGTCCAGCATGCGGTAGGTGGGGGAGATTGCGGTGAACGCGCCGGCCGCCTTCCCCTCCTTCCGGGCCCGTTCCAGCAGCTCCCCCAGTTCGTAGCTGCGCAGGACTTCCAGGGGCCGGAGGCCCACGGCCTGGTCCCGGCGGAGGCCCAGGATGTCTGCCCCGGCGGCGTTGATGACGCCGATGCCGCCATCCGGCCCGATGAGCATTACGGCCTCGGTCATGTTTTCCAGGATGGTCTGCAGCCGGTCGCGGTCGGCCTCCAGGCGGTGGCGCGATGCCTGCAGCGCCTCGGCCATGCGGTTGAGGGAGAAAGCCAGTTCCTCGAGTTCATCGTTGGTCCCGACGCTGGTGCGCTGGGTCAGGTCGCCGGCCGCGATGGCCTGGCTCTGGTAAACCATCTGGTGGATGGGCCGGGTGAGCTGGCGGGCCAGCACGTAGCAGATGACGAGGGTGCCGACGAGGGCGATGGCGGAGACGGCCAGGAAGCGAGAGCGGATCCGCCCCAGGGCATCCGCGAGGTCCTCCAGGGGGACCGAGAGGCGCAGGGCGGCGGGGCCGGGCGCCGGCACGGCGAGGCGCACCTCTTCGCGGCCCAGGGTCGGGCTCACCTGGAGGCTCCGCCCCATGCGCCCCGCCAGGGCCTCGCGGATCTCGGGGCGGCCCGCATGGTTTTCCATGGTGGCCGGATCGCTCTCGGAGTCTCCCAGCACCAGGCCGCTTGGCGCCACCACGGTGACGCGGGCGGCGGCGCGGCGGCCGGCCTCGCGCGCCCACGCGGCCACGCCGGGGCGCGGGAGGCCTCCCAGCTCCAGGGCCAGCAGGCGCCCCTGCGCCTCCAGGCGCTCGGCCACCCCGTCGATGAACAGGGCGCGCTCGCGGCGTTCCAGGACCAGGCCGACGATGAGGAGGGCCAGGCACACCAACCCCGCCGGGACCAGCATCAGCTTGGCCGTGATGCCTATGCGCACCCCAGCATCCTTCGGACCTACCGCCCGCCCGTCGTGATTCAAGGAAATGAACGGCCGAACGCTCGACCTTCCGAACGATCGAACGCCCTTGCGCTCTAGCGAGATGCTGAAAACCTTCTTTTCCGCAGGCTGCTCAAAAAGGTCCAGATGCAAGGCGGCGCGCGATGCGAGGCGCGAGGCGTACTTGGTCCGTACGTCGCAGCGCCGCGCGAGCGCGCCAACGCCGCAGATGGGCCTTTTTCAGCAGCCTGTCAGTCGGCGCACCGGTAGCCGAGGCCGCGGACGGTGAGGATCAGGCTCGGGTGCTTGGGGTCGGTCTCGACCTTCTCGCGCAGGCGGCGGATGTGCACGTCTACGGTGCGGGGCTCCACGAACCGGTCTTGGCCCCATACCCGGTCCAGGAGCTGTTCGCGGGTGAAGGCGCGGCCGCGGTTGGCCAGGAGGAAGGCCAGGAGCTTGAACTCCATGGCGGAGAGAGGGATGGGCACGCCTTTGCGGGCCACCTCGTGGCGCCCTTGGTCCACCGTGAGGTCACCCGCCACGATCCGCTCCACCTCCGGCGCGGGCTCCACGCGGCGGCGCAGCACGGCCCGCAGCCGCGCCACGAGTTCCCGCGGGCTGAAGGGCTTCACCAGGTAATCGTCGGCCCCCATCTCCAGCCCGACCACGCGGTCCGTCTCCTCGCCCTTGGCGGTGACCATGATGATGGGCAGCGCGCGGGTGGCCGGCTCCGCGCGGAGGCGCCGGCACAGCTCGAGCCCATCCATCCCCGGCAGCATCAGATCCAGCACGAGGAGGTCCGGGACTTCGCGCCGCAGCAACTGGAGGGCCTGGTGCCCGTCCCGGAGCACCTGGGCCTCATAGCCTGCCCGCTCCACGTTGTACCGGATGAGTTCCGCGATGTCGCTCTCGTCCTCGACGATCAGGATCTTCGTGGCCATCGTGTCCTCGTTGTCCCCCTCGCTCGACCGGCCACATCATACGCCGCTCATGCCGGCCAGGCAAGATGGCCCTTCAGCAGGCTGCTGAAAAAGGCCCATCTGCGGCGTTGGCGCGCTCGCGCACTCCCTGCGGCGTACCCGGAGTACGCCTCAGTCGGCGCTTCGCCCGCCGCCTTGCACCTGGGCCTTTTTGAGCAGCCTGCGGGACACGGGTTCCTGGACAGCCTGCCGAGGCAGGCTGCTGAAAAGGCCCGAGGTCTGTTCCCGCTGCCCTGGGGCAGCGGGCCGGGTCTGGGCGCGCTCGGGCGCGCTGCGGCGCATCGGCCGGCCCAATCCGCATTCCGCAATGGCCCGCCGCGCCGCCTTGCACCTGGACCTTCTTGGGCAGCCTGGGCAAAGGAGAGCTTTTCAGCATCCTGCTGGGTGCCGGGCGTCCACGTGCGGTTCGGGGCCTCGGGAGCCGCCGTGGGACATGGGCATGCCGCGATGGACGCCCGATCCATGCAGGCCCTTCTCTCGCCCGCGTTTGGCCCGGCGGGAAGGTCTTGACAAGCCAGAGGCCTCCGGGAGACAAATCCGGGGAAGCGGAAAGGATGGCGCGGCGCGCCGGGCGCCGGCGCGAGGGGGCACGATGCAGGCGGTGGTGAAGTCGCAGCAGGGGCCGGGGCACGTGGCCCTGCAAGACGTGCCGGAGCCCCACGCCGGGGCGGGCCAGGTGAAGATCGCCGTGGGGGCGGCCGGCATCTGCGGCACGGACCTGCACATCGTGAAGGGCGAGTTCCCGTGCTGGCCTCCCGTCATCCTGGGTCACGAGTTTGCGGGCACGGTCGCCGCCGTGGGTGGGGGAGTTCAGGGCTTCGCCGTGGGGGATCCGGTGGTGGCGCAGACGCCGGCCGTCTGGTGCGGCCGCTGCCGCTACTGCCTTGCGGGCCACTACATGATGTGCGCCGCCAGGCGCTCCATCGGGTACGGGGTGGATGGGGCGTTCGCCTCACACATCCTGGTGCCGGCCGCCACCGTGCACCGGCTGCCGCCGGGGACGGATCTGGAGGCGGCCGCCCTCTGCGAGCCGGCGGCCTGCGCCGTGCGGGCCGTATGCGAACGGGGGCAGGCGGCCGCCGGCGATCGCGCGCTGGTGACGGGTGCCGGCCCCATGGGGCTGCTGGTGATGCAGGCGGCCCGGGCACAGGGCGCCCGCGTGTGCCTCACGGGCACGCGGGCGGATGCGCGGCGCCTTCAGACGGCACGCGAGCTGGGGGCGGATCGCGTGGTGGACGTGGATCGCGAAGACCTCGGGGAGGCCCTGCGCGAGTTCGCGGGCGCGGACGGGGTGGACTGGGCCTTCGAATGCTCCGGCGCCCCGGCCGCTTTGGAAACCTGCCTCCAGGCCGTGCGGCGGCAGGGGTGCCTGGTGCAGGTGGGGCTCTTCGGCCGGCGCTTCGAGAGCGACTACGAGCAGATCGCCCTGAAGGAGTTGACCGTTCTCGGGAGTTACGGGGCCGTGCACTCATCCTGGCGGCGCGGCATCGCCCTCCTGGCCGATGGCAAGATCCGGACGCGGCCGCTGATCACCGACGTCCTCCCCCTGGCGCGGTGGGAGGAGGCCTTCAAACGGTCCGAAGCCCGGGACGGGGTGAAGTTCCTGCTCAGGCCGGGGGATTAAGCTCGTTCGGATCGCCACGCTATCTTCTTGGTTCTAAAGCGTGATTTTGGGAATGTGGGCTTCGGCGTAAAAAGTCCATTGACAGATCTCGGGCCTGCTACATATTGGAAAAGTGCAACCCCGAGAGGTTGGAAAGCGACCCCGAGAACCCCGGAACGGATACGCCAGAGCTGACCGGTCCTGCCGGTAGTATGCAGTTGAGGCAGGAAAGGCAAGGCAAGAGCAAGTCCGGGGCGGGAACACCGGGGCGCGAGTACGGTCACTCGGGGTTGCGTCTTTTTTGGCCCTGCCCGGCCGGTCTTGTTTCCCCTCCGGGATCGCCCTCCTTCCGCTCAGGACCGCGGATATCCTCCCTCACTCTATACGGTCCGGCGGCGGCCTCCCCAGCATTGGTCTGACAACTACCATTTTTTCGGGGGCGGGGATAGAATTCTGGGCGACAGGTCCTCGAGGCGGGCAGGAGATCTTGCACATGGCCATCGTCACCATCGGGAGGCAGTTGGGGAGCGGCGGCGAGGAGATCGCGGCGTGGGTGGCGCAGGCCACCGGCTTCCTCCTGGTGGACCGGGAGCGCCTCGAAGGCTGGGTGGCGGAGCACGGGTTCACCGGTCCCGACCTGGACGAGAGCGACGAAGACGCCGCGGCGTCCCGCGAGGCGCGGCAGGCCGTCCACGTGGATCTGGTCGAGGCCGTCCTGCTGGATCGGGCGGCCAAGGCGGACCTGGTGGTGGTGGGGCGCGGGGGGCAGTTCGTCTTTCGCGGGTGCCCGGCCGCCCTCCGGGTGCGGGTCTTCGCGCCGCGGGAATATCGGGCCATGCAGGTGGCGGCGGCCGAGGGCGTGGAACGGGATGCCGCCCTCGCCCTCGTGGCGGCCAGCGACCAGGAACGCGCCGCATATATCCGCGAGCGCTATCACGAGGACTGGGAGGATCCGGCGCACTACGACCTCGTGGTGCGGACGGATTCCCTGGGCATCGAGGCGGCGGCCCAGGTGGCCCTCCGGGCCATCGAGGCCACCGGGATCCGGGAGCGGGGGCAGGAGCTTGCCGAATGGCTTGAGGCCCGCACGCAGGCCGAGGTGGGGTTGGGGCGCGAGGAGGCGCCGGCCCCCTTCGTCAACGCCAGCGAGGCGGAGCTGGCCCGCGTGCTGGACTTCTACCAAATCCGCTGGGAGTACGAGCCCCGCTCGTTCCCCCTGGGCTGGGATGAGAAGGGTCGCGTGACCGAGGCGTTCACCCCCGATTTCCATCTGCCCGACCTGGACCTGTTCCTGGAACTCACCGTCCTCAAGCAGAGCCTGGTCACCGAGAAGAACCGGAAGATCCGCCGCTTCCGCGAGCTCTACCCGGACGTGCGGCTGAAGGTCTTCTATGGCCGGGACTTCCGGAGCCTGGTCCAAAAATACGGGCTAGCAGGCCGCTGAAAAAGGCCCATCTGCCGCGTTGGCGCGCTCGCGCACTCCCTGCGGCGTACCCGGCGTACGCCTCAGTCGGCGCATCGCGCGCCGCCTCGCACCTGGACCTTTTTGAGCGGCCTGCGGAAAAACGAGTCTTTGAGCATCCTGTTGGGGGGTAGGGAGGGGCGGTGAACGGAGCGGAGGGCGAGATCGGCGAGGTGCTCGTGCCGGCGGAGACCCTCCAGGCGCGCATCCAGGAGCTGGCGGCGGCCATCTCCCGCGACTACGCGGGGAAGGACCTCTTGCTGGTGGGCATCCTGCGGGGCGCCGCCTTCTTCCTCGTGGACCTGGCGCGCGGCCTGAGCATCCCCGCCGCCATCGACTTCATGGCCATCTCCAGCTACGGCCCCGGCAGCAAGTCTTCGGGCGTGGTGAAGATCATCAAGGACCTGGACGAGTCCATCGCGGACCGGCACGTGCTCATCGTGGAGGACATCGTGGACACGGGCCTCACCCTGGGCTACCTGCTGCGCCTGCTGCGGGCGCGCGGCCCGGCCAGCCTGGAGGTGTGCGCCCTGCTGGACAAGGCGGCGCGGCGGCTGGTGGACCACCGGATCGCCTACCGCGGGTTCGAAATCCCGGACAGGTTCGTGGTGGGCTACGGGCTCGACTACCAGCAGCGCCACCGGACGCTGCCGTACGTGGCCGCGCTCCGCCTTGCCCCTTGACAAGAGGGGGGGATTCGCCCTAGGCTGGAATTGCCGTTAGGGGTGGCCCGCCCCCGCATGGGGGACAGCGGCCTGAGAGACACCCTTCGAACCTGATCTGGGTGATACCAGCGGAGGAAAACGGCACTCAGCGTCAGGCCATCCCCGGCGGGATGGCCTTTGTGTTTTGCGGCCTTGGCGGCCTGCCGTTTCGGCGGTTGAAGGGCCCGTGATGGAAGTGCGGATCAACGGAAAGCCGAAGGAGGTCCCGGAAGGCCTCTCCATCACCGCCCTCCTGGCGGAACTGGGGTTGGATACCCGCTATGCGGCGGTGGCGCTGAACGGCGAGGTCGTCCGCCGGGCGGACCATCCGGCGGTGCTCGTGAAGGAAGGAGACCGCATCGAAATCGTCCACGCGGTGGCCGGCGGGGCGTGAGGGGAGATGGGAAGATGGAACCCGACGAGGATCTGTTGACGCTGGGCAAGAAGCAGTTCCGGTCCCGCCTGATCGTGGGCACCGGCAAGTATCCCACCTTCGAGATGATGCGGGAGGCCATCGAACGGTCCGGGGCCGATATCGTCACGGTGGCGGTGCGCCGGATCGACCTGGGGGCGCGCGGCAAGGGGTCCCTCCTGGATTACATCGACCCGGGACGGTACACCCTGCTGCCCAACACCGCCGGCTGCTATACGGCCGAGGAGGCGGTGACCACGGCGCTCTTGGCGCGCGAGGCCGGGCTCTCGGACTTCGTCAAGCTGGAGGTCATCGGCGACCAGAAGACGCTCTTCCCGGACGTGGTGGGCCTCATCGAGGCCACGAAGCGGCTGGTGAGGGAAGGCTTCACCGTGATGCCCTACACCAACGACGATCCCATCACGGCCAAGAAGCTGGAGGATGCGGGGGCGGCCTGCGTGATGCCGCTGGCGGCGCCCATCGGGTCCGGCCTGGGCATCCGCAACCCCTACAACATCCGCATCATCATGGAGCAGGCCAAGGTGCCGGTGATCGTGGACGCCGGGGTGGGCACCGCGTCGGACGCCGCGGTGGCCATGGAGCTGGGGTGCGACGGGGTGCTGATGAACACGGCCATCGCCTGCGCCAAGGATCCCGTCGCCATGGCCGAGGCCATGAAGTTGGCCGTGCGGGCCGGCCGCCTGGCCTTCCAGGCCGGCCGGATCCCGAAGAAGCTCTACGCCACCGCCTCCAGCCCCCTCGAGGGCAGGATCGACATCGAGTGAGATGATGCCCAGCGCGCCGGCGGCGGGACGCCCGCGGCGCGCCCTGCCGGGCCCCCTCTACCTGGTCACCGACCGCGCGCAGGCGGGGGGCCGCCCCCTGGCGGATGTTGTGGAGGCCGCCCTGCGCGGCGGCGCCCGCATCGTGCAACTCCGCGAGAAAGACCTCTCGGGCCGCCCCCTCACCCAGCTCGGCGACGAACTGCGCGCCGTGACCCGCCGGCACGGCGCGCTGCTCCTGGTGAACGACCGGGTGGATGTGGCCCTGGCCGCGGAGGCCGACGGGGCCCACCTGGCCACCACCTCCATGGCCCCGGGGGACGTGCGGCCCCTGCTGGGGCCCGACCGCTGGCTCGGCGCCTCCGCCCACAGCCTGCTCCAGGCGAAGGAGGCGGAGGCCGGGGGGGCCGACTTCGTGGTGTTCGGTCCCGTGTTCGAGACCCCCTCCAAGGCGCGGTACGGGCCGCCCGTGGGCCTGGGCGCCTTCGAGGAGGCGAAACAGGCCCTCACCATACCCGTCCTCGCCATCGGCGGCATCAAGCCCGAAAACGTGGCACAGGTGGCGCGGGCCGGGGCCGATGGCTTCGCCGTGATCTCCGCCATCCTCACCGATCCCGATCCTGAGTCCGCCACGCGCCGCCTGCTCCAGGCCTGGCGGGACGCCGTTCGCGCGTGACTAGTCTCCTGGACCAGAAATCCCTGGACGGATCGTTCCCGTGCCCGGTCCCGTGGCCTGGGGCGGATCCGGGAAGCGTCGTTTGCCACGGCCAGTTGCGCGGGGTTTCAGGTGCCT
>DASPOZ010000002.1:0-6895 GCA_035625755.1 Candidatus Sulfotelmatobacter sp. | reverse complement strand
CCTTGGGGATGGTCATGCCCATCAGGCCCAGGTCCACCAGGCGCTTCACGTTGTCCCAGGGGTATTCCTCGGTGCGGTCCCAATGGGCGGCGCGGGGGGCGAATTCCCGCTCGGCCACCTCACGCAGGGTGGCCCGGAGACTTTCCTGCTCCGGAGTGAACCTGAAGTCCATGGGGTCAGCCCTCGGGCCGGGCGCGTGGGCCGGGCGGGATGAGACGGGACGCGCCGGCCCCGCGCGGCGGCGGGGCGGGCACGGCCGGGGCGGCGCGGGGGCGGGCGAGGCGGAGAGACGATCGGGGCCGTCGACGCGCGCCGGGGATCGCCGCGCCGCAGGCGGCCGGGAGGCCGCGCGGCCTACCGCCGCGGCGTCAGCGTCAGGCCGGCGGCCTCCACATCGTGCACGCCCGCCGTGCTACGCGCGATGGAGATGGCCCGCTCCTTCTGCGCATCGGTGTTCACGAAGCCCGACAGTTTCACCGTCCCCCGGAAGGTCTCCACGTGGATGTCGAAGGCGCTGATCATCGAATCGGCCACGAAACCGCTCTTGACCTTGGTGGTGATTGCGGAATCGTCGATATACTCGCCCGTACTGGATGTGGTGGGCCCGCCGGCGCACCCGGCGATGGCGGCGCCCAGCAAGCCCGCCAGCACAACGCGCATCATCCAGCCCCGCAGCGATCCGATCATCACGTCTCCCTCCCGTTGCGTGCCGCCGAACCCCTCTCCCGAGCACGCGCCTGAATGCCACTCGTGGCCCGGCCGCTCAAAAAGGCCCAGATGCAAGGCGGCGCGCGGATTCCGCAATCCGCATTCCGCAATGGCGAGGTGGGCCTTATTCAGCAGCCTGCTAGTCCTCGTCGAACAGGGCGGCCACGTTGTCCACCTGCTCCAGCGCCATGGCCTGCTCCACGACCCGCTTGCGCCGGTCTTCGGGCCAGGCGGCGGCCAGCCGGTGGAATTTGGCCACCAGTTCCTCCGACGTCATGGGGTTCTTGCTGTCCCCCTTGGGGTAATCCACCCGGGCGGAATACTTGTCCCCCGCCTTGGTGACGATCTCCACGATGGCCGGGAACTTGGCCGGGTGGTCCTTGTCCAGCTCCGGGTCGTGCGCCAGGGTGACCTTGGCCATGAGGTCCCCCAGGACGTTGGAGGCCAGCCGTTCCTCCGTGAAGGCGTCCACGCCCACCGCCCCGTACTGGACCGCCGTGGCCAGGCAGAAGGGGACGTGGAACTTGGCCACGTAGGGGTTGGCGGGCTGGACGTTCCCCAGCAGCTCCACGGCCACGCCGTAGAGCCGGGCGGTGATGGCCTGGACGCTGTTCCCCGCCACCGTGTGCTCGCGGCAGATCTGCAGCGCCGCATCGATGGCCGAATGGATGTGGTAGCACGCGGCGTGGCTCTTGAAGCAGGTCTCCTGGATCCGGAACGGGGGCTTGCCCAGCCCGTCCGTCAGCCGCGTGAGGTCGGCCTCCTGCGCCATGGCCCGGCAGAAGCCCTTCTCGTCCTCGAAGATGCGGCTGGCCCCGGTGAAGCCCTGCTGCGCCAGGAGGGCCGAGAGCAGTCCGTCCGCCGCCGCCTTGGCCGGGTGGAGCTGCTTGGACATGGTCCCCTCGGCCAGGAAGGCCCAGAGGCCCGCGGCCTGGGTGCCGGCGCTGCCGAAGGCGGCCACGAGCTGATCGCGCCCCAGGCCCAGGAGCTTTCCCGCGGCGGCGGCCGCGCCGAAGGTGCCGCAGGTGGCCGTGCTGTGCCAGTATTTGTAGTGGGATGTGCCCATGGCCTCGCCGCACCGGATCGCCACCTCGTACCCGGCCACGATGGCCGCCACCAGATCCTCGCCCGAGGCCCCCTCGCGCTCGGCCACCGCCAGGGCGGCGGGCATCACCGGCGCGGCCGGGTGCACGATGGACGCCTTGTGCAGGTCATCCATCTCCACCACGTGGGAGGCCGCCCCGTTCACCAGGGCCGCGAGGAACGCCGAGGTTTTCTTCCCGTTGGGCACCAGGGTGGCCTCCTCGTTGCCCCCCAGGTCCCGGGCCACGGCCAGCATGGCCTCCGTGGACTTGGCCGGGGCGCCCGCGATGGCAGATCCCAGCCAGTCCAGGAAGCAGAGCTTCGCCATCCCCACGCTGTCGCCGGGAAGATGGTCGAAGCTCAGTTCTGTCAAAAAGTCCGCCAACTGTTCGGAGATCGTCGCGCTCATGGTTCCTTCCTGGCCTGGAAGACCCTGCGTGTCGGGGGATCGCGGGGACGCGCGGCCACGGTCCCGGAGGGCGCACGCCCCCCGGCCGACCGCGGCACTGGAATCGCTAAACTATAACAAAGATTGAAGAGGTCGCAAAAGGAATTCGTGGGGTGCGCCGCACAAGGCGGGGGCTATGACCCCTGACGTTGGACGTGGGCCCGCGGACGTTGGAGGGCGGTCAAGAGAGGTGGGACGCTACGGCCGCACGGACGGCCTCTTCCGCCCCCTCCAGGCCGGCCCGGAGGACGCTGGCCTGGCCCTCCACCTGGGCCCGCTCGCCGGCATCGGCGAGCTGGGGCAGGTTGATCTGGACGTTCAGCAGGGCGCCCCGCAGGGCGGCGGCGGCCAGCAGCCCGCCCACCCCCGCATCCGAGGCCGCGCTGGGATTCCCCTCAGCGGCGACGTGGCGGGCGAGGTCCAGCACCCGCCGGGCCAGCCGGCCCACGGCCAGCGGGGTGGCGATGGCCCCCCGGGTGGCTCCCTGGATGGCCGCGCCGCGCCGCGCCTGCTCCTCCGGGGTCCCCTTGGGCAGCCGGTAGGCCGCCAGGACGGCGTCGAAGGCCTTGGCATCGGCCTCGGCCTGGACCAGCAGGTCCCGGCGCAAGGCATCCGCCTCGTCCCGGATGGCCTCCATGGCGGCCTGGCGGTCGGCGAACTTCTTCTTGCCGATGGTGGTGCGGGCCACCATGGCCACCAGGGCGGCCGCCAGGGCCCCGGCCACGGCCGAGGCCGTGCCGCCGCCCGGCGTCGGATCCGCGGACGCCAGCCGGTCTAGGAAATCACCCAGCGAGAGGTCCTTCATGCCCAGCATCCTGCCGCTCGAGGTTCGACGGCGGACGCTCGACGCCGAGAGCGCCCGCAGTGACTGGCCTCCGGCCTCAAGCGTGCAGCCTCCCGCAGAACGCGGCTCTAGCCCTGATGCTGTTCAGCTTGGCTGTCACCGAGGCGAAATTCTGACCTCGCCCCTTTGGGAAATCCCCCCGTCCCCCCCTTTGCCAGAAATCCCCCCTCCGCCCCCCTTTTGCAAAGGGGGGGATGGGGGGATTTGCTCGAAGGCCGAGGGCGTGTCCCGCCCAAACTGAACAGTCTTGGGGTTAGGCATCCGGGATCACCGACGGATGCCGCCTAGGCATCCGGGATCAAATGATACTCGATAATCTGCTTGGCGTTGAACTCGGGGAGCCGGAGGTAGTAGCTCACCACCTCCTGGATGGCCTCCACGGGCGCCAGCCCCACCAGCTCGCACTCGCGCACGGTGACGCCGTAGCGGGCCGCCTCGGCCTTGATCAGCTCCACGGCACGATGGATGGGCGTCTTCTGATAGTTCACCAGGTTCATGGACACCTGCACGATCCCCCTGTCCTCCAGCTTGAGCCCCATGGCCTTGACGTAGCGCAGGCCGCCGCCCACGTGCCGCACGGCGTTGGCGATCTTCTTGGCCACCTCCAGGTCGTCGCAGTTGAGGTTCACGTTGAAGGCGATGAGGGGCATGCGCGCGCCCACCGCCGTGGCGCCCGCTCGGGGGTTGAACTCCTGGGGCCCCGCGTCCACCCTCCAGGCGGGGTCCGCCAGCTTCTGGGGGAGGGCCTCGTACTCGCCCTTGCGCACGTCCGCCAGGTTCCGGCGCGCCTCGGAGGTGGCCGCGTCCTCGTAGAAGAAGATGGGCACGCGCTTCGCCTCCCCGAAGTGTTTCCCGAAGCGGCGCGCGATGGCCACGGCCTCGTCCATGCCCATGCCCCGGATGGGGATGAAGGGCACCACATCCACCGCGCCCATGCGGGGGTGGCTCCCCTTGTGCCGCGTCATGTCGATGAGGTCCACGGCCCGGCAGACGGCCGCCATGGCGGCCTCTTCCACCGCGGATGGCTCGCCCAGGAGCGTCATGTCGGCCCGGTGGTGGTCCGGATCCCGGCTCAGGTCGAGAATCTTCACGGGAAACGGCCGCACGGCGGCCTCCAGCTCCTTCAGGAACCCCGGATCGCGCCCCTCGCTGAAGTTGGGCACACACTCCAGGATCTTCATCCTCGCGCTCTCCTCCCGGGCGTCTCGCCGGAGCGCCGCACACCATAACACGGCCCCCGGGGGCGGGCAAGCGGCCTCCACGCGTCGCTCCTCCGCCCGCCTGAAGCTAAAAGCCCTTGATTTTTCCGCACCCGGGTGCGATTTTTACGGGCAGAAGATGGTGCGAGGGCCCGGCCCGCGACCGCCCGGGTGTTCCGCCGGTGTCGTGGCAGTTGGCTGCTTCCCACCCGTGCCCCGGCGGCCTCTTCCCGCAATTCCTCAGCTTTCGGCTCTCAGCCATTCCCCGGCTCCACTGCCTTCCGCTGACGGCCGATCGCTGAACGATCGGACAGGAGGGAGACCCATGAAGCGGACGCTGCACTGGAAGTTCGCGATTCTCGCTGCGCTGGCAATCGTCGGCCTACCCGCAGCTCCCGCACCCGCCGCCGAGACCATCAAGATCGGCTTTTTCGCGCCCATCACGGGGCCCGCCGCGGCGGACGGCGCCAGCGCCAAGAACGCCGTGGAGCTGGCCGTCAAGGAGGTGAACGACGCGGGCGGGATCAAGGGACGAAAGGTGGAGCTGGTGGTGTACGACGACCGCCTGAACCCCCAGGAGGCGGTGGCCGTGGCCAACAAGCTCATCGAAAAGGACCAGGTGGTGGGCGTGGTGAGCGGGTCCTACAGCGGGCCGACCCGCGTGACGGCCCCCATCTTCGCCAAGGCCGGCGTCCCCATGGTGGCCGGGTACGCGGTGCACCCGGACGTGACCAAGGCCGGCGATTCCAACTTCCGCAACGGCCTCCTGGGCATGGTGGAGGGGGCGGCGGCCGCCGAGCTGGCCGTGAAGACGCTGAAGGCCAAGCGGATCGCCATCCTCAGCATGGACAACGACTACGGGCGCGAGCTGGGCAACGGGTTCAAGCAGCGGGCCGAGAAGCTGGGGGCCGCCATCGTCTCCTACCAGTCCTACAAGTTCCCCGGCGAGCGCGAGTTCCGTCCGTTTCTCACCCGCATCAAACAGGACAACCCGGACCTCCTCTTCGCCTGCGGCTACTACAACGAGGGGGCCCTGATCACCCGCCAGTCCAGGGAGCTGGGCCTGAACGTGCAAATCGTGGGCACCGAGGGCATGGATTCGCCCAAGTTCCTGGAGCTGGCCGGCCCCCCGGTGGAGGGCGTGATCATCGTGACCACCCTCAATCGGGACGACCCACGGCCCCACGTGCAGGCCTTCCTGAAGAGCTACCGGCAGGCTTCCGGGATCGACGCAGACATGGTGGGGGCCTCGAGCTACGACGCCTTCAAGCTCCTGGTGGGCGCCATCGAGAAGGTCGGGACGGACCCCAAGGCCATCGTCAAGGCCCTGGCGGAGGGGCAGAACTACGACACGCTCACCGGCCCGGTCCGCCGGTTCGTGAAGGGTGAGCCCATCAAGCCGGTGCAGGTGCAGGTGGCGCGCGAGGGCAAGTTCCGGTACCACTCGATCATCGACAACCCCGAGGTCATCACACCCCCCCAATAACCAGCAACGAGCAATGAGCAATGAGGCATGAGTGCACGGCCCGGTGCATCAGCCTTCTCCCTCATAGCTCATTCCTCATTGCTCATTGCTGTGTCCTGACCCATGGTGTGGCAGCAGATCGCCAACGGGATCGCCATCGGCAGCGTCTACGCGCTGATGACGCTGGGCCTCACCATGGTGTACGGCGTGCTCCGCATCCTGCACGTGGCCCACGCCGGCATCTACGCCTTCGGCGCCTACGCCGGGCTCTACGCCTTCCGCCTGGCGGGCGGCTTCTGGCCCTCCCTGGCGGCGGCCATGCTGGCCTGCGCCCTGGCCGGGCTCCTGGTGGAACGGTTCCTCTACGCCCCGCTGCTGCACCTGCCCCGCATCGCCCCGCTCATCGCCAGCATCGGGCTGTTCATCGCCATGGAGGAAGCCTTTCGCCTCGTGGCCGGGCCGCACACCCTGGCCTACGACGCGCCCATCGGACTCCGCCCGCTGGCCCTGGGGCCCTTCCGGCTCACCGCGGCCCAGGTCCTCATCCTGCTGGTCACCGCCGTCCTCCTGCTCCTGCTCTGGGCCGTCCTCACGCGCACGAAGATCGGGCTGGCCATGCGGGCCACCGCCCAGGACGCCGAGGTCTCCTCCGCCTTCGGCGTGAACGTGCAGGCGGTGGTGGCGGCCAACTTCCTCATCGGGTCGGCCATGGCAGGGGCCGCCGGCGTGCTCATCGCCGTGTACGACAACCAGGTGTGGCCCACCATGGGGAGCGTCCCGGCCTACAAGTCCCTGGCCATCGTGGTGCTGGGGGGGCTGGGGAGCATCCCCGGCACCGTGCTGGCCTCGCTGGTGGTGGGCCTCGCCGAGACCCTGCTCATCGGCGTGCTGGCCATCCCCTTCCCGCGAGACGCGCTGGCCTTCGTGGCCATGATCCTGGTCCTCATGTTCCGCCCCCAAGGTCTTCTCGGGGCCCGCTGAGCAGATTGAGGATTGAGGATTTGTGATTGAGGATTGAGGACTGCGCCCGGCCGACACCGGAACGATCGGGCCGATTTTCAATCCACGATCCTCAATCCAAAATCCCAAATCAACAATAGTGATGTTGAGCGCCTACACCGTCACCGTCCTGATCACCCTCGGGATCT
>DASPOZ010000001.1:0-2081 GCA_035625755.1 Candidatus Sulfotelmatobacter sp. | reverse complement strand
CGTGGAGGGGGTCCGCGGTCACGACACCTTCTATTGCCCGATCTGCCAGCCCGACCGGCCCGGCGCGCGGCTGGGCCGCCGCAAGCTCGTGGACTGGTCCCGCCTAGCGGGCCGCTGAAAAAGGCCCACCTGCGGCGTTGGCGCGCTCACGCACTCCCTGCGGCGTACCCGGCGTACGCCTCAGTCGGCGTTTCGCGCGCCGCCTTGCATCTGGGCCTTTTTGAGCAGCCCGCGAAGGAGCCAGTTTTTAGACGGGCTGCTAGAGGATGGCGGTGTGCACGACGCGGCCCTCGAACACCAGGGCGGACCCGCGGAGGGGGTCCACCTGAAACTCGAAGAGCTGGCCCACGCCGGCGTTGCCCCGCAGGACCCCCTCCGTCTTGGCCGCTCCGGCCAGCGCTTCCTGCGCGCGCGCCCGCAGCCGACCCTCGTCCCCGGCGGACTGGCGGGGTTGCCGGTAGGCCTCCAGGGCATGGGCGCGCAGCAGTTTCGGCCATTCTCGCGCGAACAGGCCCGACTCATGGAAGAGGTCCATGCCGGCCAGGGCCTGCCCCACGAAGACCGCCCCACCCAGCGCCCCGGCGGCCGCCCGGTGATCGATCCCTTGCTCCACCTCCTTCAGGTGTTCCTGGACCTCGGGGTTCTCGTAGACCTCCTGGTAGCTCCGGGTGGGCGACGGCGCGGCGGCAGCCCTGGCGTACCTGTCCACCTCGGCCCACACCCGCCCCTGATCGGCCTTCTGCATCACCCGCGACCGGAGAGTCGGTGCCGCGAAGGTCCCCTTGGCCTCGAAGTCCTTCGACCGGCCGGCCCACCGGCCCTGTTCCACGCAGTACACGCCGATGTTGCGCGGGCCGCTCGAGGGTGGCAGGAGGATGTCCTCGCGCAGCACCCGGTTCTGCTTGCCGCCCAGGAGGATCTCGCCGGCCAGCAGCAGCACGTGGACCTTGCCCCGGTTTTCCACCATCAGCTCTGGCACGGTGGCCTGGTCCCGCTCGGTGATGAGCAGATCCCCGCGCGACCGCCCCTCCTCCAGCGTGGCCACATCCAGTGCCCGGGCCGGTCCTTCGCCGTAGAGCCAGAACACGACGATGGGGCCGTGGGCCTTCGCCTGCCCCACCCGAACGCCGGCCAAGAATCGCCGGAAGTCTGGACTCACGTGCCCGAGGGCGAGGAAAGCATCCGGGTCGCCCCCGCCGAGTATCCGAATCCTCTCGGCCCGCGCCACAAGCGGCCGCGCCGCGGCCCCCGCCGCACCCCATCCCACCAGCCGCAGGAAGTCCCGCCGATTCGCGCCCATGGGCACACCTCCCCGGCGCGGCCATTGCCCACCCGCACCGGGCGGGCCGCCGCCGTCCTGTCTCGCTTTGACCGGGCCCGGCGGAGAAAGTTCCCGAGGATCGCCCTCTACCCGACAGGCGGACGGCCGGCCATAAGACACGACGGCGGACGGGCGGCTGAGCCGAGAAGAGATGAGTGGGGGGAGTGCCACGCCCAGCGGGGAGTTCCCACCCGGGAATGGGTGGGCCCCGCACAGGGGGGAGCCGGGGGCTATTTCAGGCGGTCCTCGAACATCTTCACGGAGCCGGCCTTCTCCAGGGTATCGAGGTAGGCCTGGAGGGCCTGCTGGCGGCGCTGGGTGAGCAGGTGTTCGCGGATCTGATCTTTCACCTCCACAAAGGGTCTTGGCGTCGTGAGGTGCTCGCGCACTTGGATGACGTGGAACCCGTACTGGGTGTGCACCACGGGGCTCACCTCGCCCGCCCGCAGCTTGAAGGCCGCATCCTCGAAGGGCTTGGGGGCGGCGCCGCGGCGGATGACGCCCAGGTCGCCGCCCCGGGCGGCGCTCTCCGCGTCCAGCGATCGCTCGCGGGCCAGGGCCGCGAACTCCTTTCCAGCCTTGAGGTCCGCCAACACCTGCTGGGCCTCCGCCTCGGTGCGCACCATGATGTGCCCGGCGACGACCCGCTCGTCGGCGAAGCGGACCTGATTCTCCTCGTAGAACTTCTGCACGTCCTGCTCAGCCACCTTCACCTCGGACACCACCTTCCGGGCGATGACCTCGTTCACGAGGACGCCCA